>JBKQMU010000202.1:0-14840 GCA_052146555.1 Isosphaeraceae bacterium | reverse complement strand
ACGCGTGCATTGATGGCGATAGCCTCGGTAGTGTCCTAGACCACGAAAGCCTGAGCCATGGCAAACGCGATGTCCCCAATGAGGGGGATTTCTTGGCTGTAGCCATCGTCGAACATGAATGTTGGCATGTTGTTCATCCTTGATTGATGGATAGCAATCCGATAAGGATGACGGAAAGGATACTGTGTTGCCCGACACTCCACCTATATTAGGCTATTCGACGTCATCGAGAGTGGAGTACTAAATTCGGAATTCTTAACGGCATCTTCATAAATGCTTGCGCGGTATGATGCACAAGATCAGCGTCTCCCAACATTGCTGCAAAAAGGCAGACAGGCAGATCTTGGAGGATTATACAAGGCAATGTTCTGCGTTTGCGGGTTGCGCGTGTCATGCTCCACGCCATCACCACCCTGAGGTCGGCTACCGCCCTGGTCGCGTCGAGCCCCGCGATCAAGCGCCGCCCGAAACTGCACAACCTGCTCACCGAACCCCGGAAAAATGCGCGTATCCGCTTGATGCGAGCTGTTTAACGGCTAAGGAAATGCGATTCTAGCCGGATCCGAAGGCACCTCTTGCGGTACATTCACAGTAACGGCAGTAGGCTGGCTCCGCGCGACGGGAACGGCCAGTCGAGGGTTCGACCGCCTGGCCGAGGCGGCGATTCGATCACCTCGACCGGGGCAAGAAGCAGTCGATGTCCCAGAATGTCCCACTCCTGGCGAAGATTTCGCCGAAAGTTCGGCAAAGTTCGCCAAAAATCGGCTTAAGTGTAAAATGAACAGACCAACGTTTATTGCTATTGCTCGTCGTAAGATAGGTAATCTGGATGGCTGCCTCGCAGGTTCGTAAGATGATCATTGGAAATGCTCGTTAAGCACTCTTCTCACCGACTTAACGTTCATGGAATCCTCCGGTGGTTGATCTTCGTGTCAGGCTCGGTCGGCTGGAGCTCAAGAACCCGGTTCTTGTTGCTTCGGGGACGTTCGGCTACGTTCGTGAGATGGCGTCTTTTGTGCGGATCGAGCGGCTGGGGGGTGTGATTCCCAAGACGTTGACGTTTCACCCGAGGGCGGGCAATCCGACCCCACGCACCGTCGAGACCTCTTCGGGGCTGCTCAACGCGATCGGCCTAGATAATGACGGCATCGCCCATTTCCGCGAGCATCATCTGCCGTATCTGCGGACGGTGGGGACGGCCGTGATCGCCAACATCGCCGGGGAAGACGAAGACCAGTTCGTGGCGATGGCCGAAATGCTCGGAAGTGAAGCGGGCCTGGCGGCCATCGAACTAAACATCTCGTGCCCGAACGTGAGCCATGGGCTGGACTTGGGCATCGATGCAGGAGCCGTGGGCCGGCTGGTGACGCGAGTGCGAAAGGTTTGCCCGCTGCCGGTCATCGCCAAGCTGACGCCCAATGTGACGGACGTCGTGCCGATTGCCGCCGCGGCGGCGGCAGCGGGTGCGGATGCCGTCAGCTTGATCAACACCATCAAGGGGATGGCCGTCAACTGGAGCAAGCGAAGGCCGATTCTGGCCAACGATATCGGCGGGCTGAGCGGCCCGGCCATCAAGCCGATCGCTTTGCGCATGGTCTGGGAAGTGGCTCGCGCCCTACCCCAGCTTCCGATCATCGGCATCGGCGGCATCGCCACGGCGACGGACGCCCTGGAGTTTCTGGTCGCTGGCGCCTCGGCCGTTCAGGTTGGCACCGCGAATTTCTACAACCCGACGGCCTCGGAAGACGTGCTCGATGGGCTCTCACAATTGCTCCAGGAGCTTGGCGTGGCCGAGCTTCGCTCCATCATCGGCTCGCTGCGATCGAACCGAACATGATCGATTCGTCTTGATTTGTCGGTTGTGCCAATCGTCCGGCCTGGGACGACTGAGAAGTGAGTGCTCCCAGAAGCGGTCGGGAACCTGGTAACATTTCGGACGCTGTGGGGTAAGATAGTCAAGCGGTAGCGGCAAGGGCGGTTTGTGCCTTTGTCGAGATCCAGCACGGCCCATACTGTCCCGGAGCACATCATGTCGGATTTCGTGGCGACACCGAACTCAGTGCAGGCGTCCGGCACTCCCATGGACCTGGTTCTGCGCGCGGCCAGGGATGGAGCGGCTGATGCCAGCGAGGCAGCGGCCAAGTTTTGGTACCGGACGGGCACGGTTGTGGCCCGAGCTGTGTACGTGACGGCCTATACCATTTCTTATGGCGTGGTCTTCCCTGTGGCGCTCGCGGCCCGGTCGGTTCCTCATGACAATGCGGCCGTGCGTGGCTTGATCGACGGCGCGCATGCCGCCGAGCAGAAAGTTGACGCGATGCTGAGCCGATCGCTCGAGGCTCCAGCCGCTACGTAAGCCGTTCTTACAGGTCCCACACGCGCCTGCCGTCCAGGAAGAACGAGACGATGCCGTCCTCACTGATTTTGAGGACGGGTCCGAACCGGCTGGCGGCCAAGGCGGCAGTGGTGCGGGCGCCCTCGGCAATCGCCGGAGGCGCTTGAGGGTCCGAGCCGGAGAGTGAATAGACCTCGTGGCGAAGGATGGCTCCGAAGGCCAGCAGACGGCCGTCTGAGTCGGTGACAAGTGCACCGTCCAGCCCGGCCAAGGCCTCGATCACCGCGGCGTCGAGCTCGATGACCGACGCACCCCGCGCCAGGTAATGCATCGAACGCTTGGTTAGGGGCTCGGCCAGCGACAAGTCGGGAAGGTGGCCAGGGTGAGTCGGCGCCTCAGCATCCTCCTCGGCTTGCGGATGATCGTTCAGTCCAAGCAGAGAAAATGGCCGCGTGGGAGATTCTTGCGGGCCGCCGGGCGCGGAGTCTTCGATCTTGAGCAGATCGTGCGGGGAGAGCAGCCGGCCGATCGCCCGGGCAGGGTCGGCGACCACCACCAGCAGGCCCCCCTGCCGTTCTTCGACCAAGTCGAGTGCTGTCTGGAAGAGCACCCGGGCCAGCCGTCGATTGGCCACGGCCTGTTCCCAGAGCGTGAATCTCGATTCCGGGTCCAGCACGCGCCAGCGGCCATGGGCGAAGACGAACGCCTGCACTCCGGCGGCGAAGATTTTGATTTCCTGATTCGGAGAAAGGACCAGGCAGACGTGCCCGCCCGTCCTGCTGGCCAGAGCGTGAAACGTGTAGGTCCGGGCGCAGGGAACACTCAAGAGCAGCTCTGTCTCGTCGCAGCCGTCGCTTGGGGGCTCCTGTGCGGACTCGGACGGTTCCGGCGCGGTTGTGGACTTCTCTTCGGCCAAGGCGAGGACCTGGCTGATCGCCCACTGGCGGATGTCCACGAGCTCCGCGAGCTTCCCCTCCTGATCGACAAGAAAGAGCGTGCGGCGGCCATCGCAGAGCCGGTGCAACGTCTTGAGCCCTGTAAGCTCGACGCTGAACGGCAGAGCCTCGGGAGAGGTTTGCGGCCGCGTCGTCTTGGAGCAGGCTGAGCTCCGGGGATTGGATCCGAGGATCAAGACACCGGTCGCGACCCGTCGGTTCTCATAGGTTGAGAGGGCCAGCGTACGCAGGGTGAGGATTGCCTCGGCAGTCCGGCTGGGCGCGGAAGCCGCGAGGGAGTAGGCGGAAGGCTCGACGCCGGCGGCCACGTAGTGGTCTTCGGGCATCCCTCTGCGCAACTGCAGAAGCGTCATCCGCGAGCCGCTGAAGAGAACCTGGTGATGCAGCTCCATGACCCTGCCCATGGCCAGGAGCAACTCTCGATCGCGGGGCCCCAAGCCGAGGCTGCTGGGCACGCTCAACCGATACCAGGTTCCAAAGAGCGACACCCGCACCGTCCGGGCCGCGTCTGGGCTTTCGTCATCAAGCTGAAAATCCAGTGCGAACGAAGGATTCGGCCGCGACACGTGCGGAGCCAAGCCAGCCGGGGCCAGGCCCGGCTCGCGGTGGATCCGGCTGCCCGGATAGAACGAGAGCACGTCGCGGCGAAAGGCGCCCAGGAACAGCTCGGTGATGTTTCTGGGGTCGTGGAACGGAATGGAGCTTCCTGTGCCGTTGGCTCTCGAGGCGCCTGGGTGAATCGGGACCGGCATCGCTGGCTCCTGCGTGAGCGAGGACGAGGCTGTCGCGCTTCGGTTCGCGGCCGCGATCATAACGGCCCAGCGGTGATCCGGGAAGAGCGATCGGGGGGGGCGAGAACTAACAATAACAACCGCAGCAGCGACTCTTCACTCGCCATTTGTTCGAATCGCTGCTTTACGGGTGTCCGATCGTCCTGATGAACTCAGCCAAATATGCGGTGAATGTCTCGGGCTTCTCGATGACCATGCCGTGATCCACACCAGGCATCACCACACGAAGGGCGCGGAGTGCCCTAGCCGCCTTCTCCACGATTACGGGGTTCACCAGGGGGTCATTCTCGCCACCGATCACCAGCTTGGGACACGAGATATCACTCAAGAGTTTGCCTGGCCTCCAGTTGGCGAGCGCACCGACATTGGCCTGCGTCGCTTCCCAGCGCTGCTGGTGGCCCTCGACGAGGAGGCGCATCCAGAAGATACCCATGGGCACGGCTGGGCAGAGCAACGACATCTGCTCGAAGAAGTACGCATCGTCGTCTGTCAGCTTCCTCTGAATATCCACCAAAACGGGTGAGTTTGGCATCCCATCGACCCAGGCTGGGGCGGCGACGGTCAGCGAACTGAGCTTCGTAGGGTAGTCGAGAGCGAACTGCATCACGATGGCGGTGCCGAGCGAGTGCCCGACCAGGTGTGGCCGCTCAATTCCTAAGGCGTCGATCAGGGATCGCAGATCGGCGGCGAGTGACGGGATGCTGTAGTCGGAATCGGGGCCGGTGGTCCGGCCGCGGCCACGTACGTCATAGGCGATGCAACGCCAGGGCTTGGTCCACAGGCTTGCCAGCGCAGGCTCCCACCACGAACTGGTCGCCCAGTTACCGTGGACGAAGACGATCGTGCCGTCCCCGTCCGGCGTTCCATTCTCGATGTAGTAGACGTTCAGATTGTCCGCGTTGATGAACGGCATGCGAGTCCCCTTCGAAAAGTTGAGATTCTCCGGCGATCAGGTGCAGTCAGTGCAACGCCTCTTCGCAGCCGTGGCGCACCGGTTCTGCGTGGAGGAGTCGCCCCTTGTGAACGAAATCAGATGTCCAGCGAGGCTGCTCGTGGAAGGGTGCTCAGCGGCAGCGGATTTGTGACGAGATCTGCCTCGTGGCAACACCGTCGGCCCTGCCCGCCTCGTCATCCTGGGACCAGGCCGCGCGTGGCAACCGGTGCCGAAGATCGGGGACCCTTCTTCCCTGGGCGGTCCCTCGTGCCCGTTTGTCGGGCGAGTCGCTCCATGACGAGGCCTCGCGTTTGCGGAGGACCGCATGGCAGTGTTGCCGTGCTCCGGAACGGCCGGCCCGTGGCGACCGTTCAAGCCCCATTATCAAGTCTCGTTGGTTCGATGCAACACTTTTTTTAGACAAAACTGAAATTTCACGCGGAGGAAGGGACGAAGATGACCGGCGGAGGCGGGTGAGGTGTTTGCGTTCGCCCGCAGGTTCCCTCATCCGGCCCTCGGCCACCTTCACCCCGTGGGGAAAGGAGTGATCATGCTTTCTCTCGACCGGCTCATCGCCTGCGGGTGCTGGTGCGCGTTGTTGCTGTGCCGGCACTTCTTTTGTCATCACCCGAGGTGCTGGCGACGTCGGCGTCGCTCTTCGATCTCTTGCGACGCGCGAGTTCCGGCTTGACCACGTTCCAGGTCCGGCCGTTGCTGAGGATCGTGATCGTTCCGCGCTGGTCGGTGCGAAGCAGGGGAACGTCGTTGCTCCGCAAGAGCGAGAGCGTCTCGGAGTGCGGGTGACCATACTCATTGTCTTTGCCCAGGCTGGCGACGGCCAGCTCAGGCTGAACTAAGTCCAGCCAGCGCTGGTCAGTCCCGTTGTGGCTGCCATGATGGGCCAGCTTGAGAATCGTGCAGTCGCGCACCAACCTCGCGTTGTGCGCAGCCCACCATTGCCGTTCTGCCGTCTCACTATCTCCAGTCAAGAGAACCGAGAACGCGTCGTACTGAAGCCGCAAGCCAATCGAGTTGTTGTTTTCTTCCTCGGGATCGGTCGGTGGCTGCGGAAAGACCGTGAGCAGCACCGAGCCCAGCTCGACCTTGCGCTCTTTTCCGGTGGGTTCGACGGCGGTGATGCCCTCTGTCTTGACGGTTTGCAGCAGCTTCAGATAACCCCGGGTCGTGTGCGACGACCCGGTCGCCACGAAATACTTGGGCTTATAGTTGAGGATTACCTGCTCCATGCCCCCGTAATGGTCGCTGTGATGGTGCGTGACAATGACGATGTCGATCGAGCCGATTCCCTTGCTCTTAAGAGTCCGGATCGCTCCGTCGCGCGTCGGCCCAGCGTCGATCAGCGCGGCTTTTCCTTCCGGCGAGCGAATCAGGATCGAATCGCCCTGGCCGATATCGAGGAAATCGACAACGACCGGCCGAGCCTCACGTTCGCTGGACGAGCTTGAGGAGAGCTGGCCAAAACAGGAGGGCGCTGGCGACTGGACGAGCAGTGCCAGCAGAACCAGCAGGCGCAAACGGCGGAGAATCTTCACAACGAGAGATCTCCCCCGGGATCCTTGGCCTTCAGGTCCTCTTGAATCTGGCGCGTCTGGGCAGCCAGCCTGGCGGTTTCTTCGGCGTCACGCTCGATAGTGAGAACCAGCACATCGCCAGCCCTGGCCCCTTTGGGCAAGAACGCTTTCGGGACGTTCAGCGCCGTGCCGTCATCGGCCAGGAGCACGGCAATCGACTTGTTCTTGCCTTCAAACCGATCGAGGGACAGGCGGGTCGTCACGCCGAGTTCTCCAGGTTCTTACTTGATAACGATAGGTCGCTCCGCGACGTCTTGCGGGGCTCGCACTCTGGAATCCGGCGATGCTGGAGTCCTGGAATCCTTCTGGCGTTCTCTTCGGGATTCGCCCAGGTGCTGCGTCTCAAAGACGATGCGGTTGGAGTCGGAATCAAGACTGGGCCCGCTGCGGCCTCTCACCTCAAGCGCATGGACGCCGGAAGTCAGCGGAAAAGCGCCGGGCTCCGGCAGAGCCATTTTCAGCTCCTTGCTCTCCAGGAAGCCGCCTCTGCGGTCCCAGACCTCCACGACGATGCGATCGCCAGGCGACCACTGGACTTCGAACGGTCGGTTCAGGAAAACGGCCGAGATGTCGTCCTTGCCCACCACGGAGAGATTTTCGCCGTAGCTCTTGCTCTCCCAGACAAGGTCGTCATGGCCCGCCTGGTCAAGCTTGCGGACCCGGGCCTGAAGATCGACGGTGTGGCCATTTTTGAACAGCTTCGGGTCGAGCTTGATCTCGGTGATCTTGACCTTATAGAGCCCCGGCTGGCGGGATTGATCTCCCTCGATCACGCCGCTGACGGCCGAGGCCAGCTTGTCCTCCAGCGCGGTCGCATCGGTTGCCGCGCCGGTCTTGTTCAGAACGGTGGCCAGCAAGGCCTGCACCTGGGGATGGTCCTTGAACATCCAGCCTCCCAGGCCGGCCCCACCCCCGGTGATGAGCATCGCCACGAAGGCGAAAAATCGTCGAAACACCGACTTGCGCTTGCGAGTGGTCACCGGGAAAGGCTCCTCATCCGTGATCGAACCACCGGTGCCTATGCTTTGAATCGGCACGCAGAAGGAATCGACGCGGCTAAATGTCAACACCGGGCAAAGCCGGAGTCATCAAATCCCCGGCGCAAAGGAAGCGAGGACGTGGAAGGTGGGGATGACCGGCTTTATAGCAGGGACAGCCAGACGGTCAAGGGGAGTTCAGAAGTGGCAGAGGGGAGCACAAGCGGGGAGTGGGAAGGCAGATTGCAAAGTGGCAGATTAAAGATATGCAGCCAGAGCCGGAAGCGTCAGCGACGACCGGCCCGGCTCAAAGCCGGAAGCGTCAGCGACGGCCATCAACAATACCGGCGGTTGAATTCCGGGCCCAGAGTGGCAATGATCAAAGTGGTACGGCGATCCCCCGAAAAAAGTCGCGCCATCGAACGGTTGGGAAGCTTGCAACGGGTGATTGTAAACGGCCCCAGTCGCTCCTGAATCCAGCGGGCCGGATACGAGGACGACTGAGTCATGATAATCAAAAATCTAGACATTAGAGATTTTAGGGGGTTTAGCCGATTCCGGTTGTGCAACCTGGGCCGCGTCAACCTGCTGGTCGGCACGAATAACTGCGGCAAGACAACCATCCTAGAGGCCGTCAGCATTCTGTTGGCCAACGGAAACTTCTCGCCCATCCGAGCCGCCCTAGCAAGTCGCGGGGAGGAGATTTTAGGTAGTCGGGAGACAGCGGCCGTAAGGAGCAGTCGTGAGGCCGACATCCGCCGACTCTTCCGAGGGCATGAGGCTTCGGTCGGCAAGGAATTTGAACTCTCCTCCGTCACCGATCAGGGCGATATGGCGATGATTGCGAGGATTTACGAGACTCGCCCGGAGGAACAAAGGCAATTCGAGTCAGAGCCTTACTCGGTTGACTCGTCCGAGGAGCTTCTCCCTCCGCTTCGGCTTTCTTTGGACTGGTCAGGCGTTGCGATCAAGAACCTTAGTCTCCCGATCAGTCGGCGGGGTGGCATTTCGTACGAGATTCTGCAACGCTTTGCGTTCCGCCGCGCCAACGCTGACGCGGTGCCCGTTCGCTTCATCACGGCGGCATCTCTGTCGGCGGAGGCGGTCTCCTACATGTTCGAGGAAATTGTTCTTATGCCAGAGGAAGACCTCGTGATAGATGCAATGCGGATCATTGAGCCCCAGATCGAGCGCATCGCATCATCCGGCACCGAGGGGGTTCGTTCAAGCATCCGCTATTCACCGCGAGGCGGCATACTTGTACGCCTAAAGGGGGTCGGAGACCGCATACCCATCGGCAGCATGGGCGACGGGATGTGGAGGATACTCGGCCTTGCGCTGGCTGTCGTCCAATCCTCAGGCGGCATCCTTCTCGTCGACGAGATCGATACCGGTTTGCACCACACCGTCATGGAGAAGATGTGGCGATTTCTCTATGAAGCGGCCAAGCGATACAGCGTCCAGGTCATCGCCACCACGCATAGTTGGGACTGTTATCACAGCCTTGCAGTGATCTGCCGCGATGAGGTTTCGGAGGGGAGCGACGTAACCATCAGCCGCATTGAAAGCGGCCGCGAGGAGGCGGTTAGCTATACGGAGCAAGAAATTAAAGCGGCCGCTGAGTTTGATATCGAGGTCCGCTGATCATGGCCAAGCAGAATCCGAACTTGCTGCTCGTCGAAGGAAAAGAGGAACAGTATACGCTGCCTTTTTTCATGGATCACTATGTTGTCTGGGGCGATAAGAAAAAGAAAGAGAAATGGGTCGTTGAGATCAGACAGTTCGACGGCGTTGAAAACCTACTCGAGCCAGGGGTGATCGAAGCTGAATCGAAGACGCCGGGACTTAACGCACTAGGAATCATCATTGATGCAAATGACTCTTTTGAGTCCCGATGGGCCAACGTAAGGAATCGCTGCCAAAAGGCAGTGCCAAGTTTCCCCAACGAGCTTCCGCCCGAGGGACTTATTCACATCACGCCCGACAGATTGCGGATCGGGGTTTGGATCATGCCTGATAACGGCTCGCGAGGAATGTTGGAGACTTTCTTCGGCATCCTCTTGGTCGCGGAGCGAGTGCCTCTGTGGGACGCGGCCCGAGAGTCGTGCGATCGTGCGTTTGGGATCTATGGGTGCTATAGAGAGGCTCACCGAGACAAGGCGCACATCCACACCTACCTTGCATGGGCCGATCCGCCGGGTCTGCCGCTCCCCCGTGCTCTGCTTGAGCATGTTCTTGACGCTCGGCTGCCGGCAGCAGCAGCTTTCGCCCGCTGGTTCATTGAGCTATTTCAACTCGCTCCGCGTGCTACGTCGTCTGCACCAGAATCGACATCCTAGTTCGCCAATACAATTCGATACCGCGCCTTGCCCTCATGAAGGTGCTTGAGCGCGGCGTTGACATCTTTCATGGCGAATTGCTCGGTCACCGGAGCGATGTTGTGGCGTGCGCAGAACTCGAGCATGTCCTGCGTCGTCGCGGGGCTTCCCAGCGGCGAGCCGGAAATGCTCCGCTGGCCCCCGATCAAGGTGAAGGCGGGTGCAGGAATCGGGTCGGGCACGGTGCCGACGGTATGCAGCCGACCTTTGGGGGCAAGCACCCCCAGATAAGCATTCCAATCCAGGTTAGCATTCGTTGTGTTGAGAATAAAATTCAGTCTTCCGGCAAGCTTCTGCATCGCGGTGCTGTCTCGGGAATTGACCACGTGATGCGCGCCCAACCGCTTGATCTCCGCTTCCTTGCCTGCGTTTGAGCTGAACGCCGTCACCTCGCAACCCCATTTGCTCAGAAACTGGAGGGCCAGGTGCCCCAGCCCGCCGATGCCGATGACGCCGACGCGGTGCGTGGGTCGCACGTCAAACTGCACGATGGGATTGAAGACCGTGATGCCGCCGCAGAAGAGCGGGCCGGCCTTGGCCGCATCGAGGGTTTCGGGCAGTGGCGTCGTCCATTCCCAGCTCGCGCGCACGAGGTCGGCAAAGCCGCCGTGGCGGCCAACGATCGTCTGCTCCGCCGTCGGGCAGAGATTCTGATCGCCCGAGAGGCAAGTGTGGCAATGCATACAACTGGCGCTGAACCAGCCCAGGCCGACCCGCTGGCCGAGGCTCAAGCCCTTCACGTGCTCGCCCTTGCGCTCCACCGTGCCGATGACCTCATGGCCGGGAACGAGCGGATACTGGGTCATCCCCCAATCGTTACCCAGCATCGCCAGGTCCGAATGGCAGATACCGCAATACTCGACCTTGATATCGACCTGATCGGGGCCGAGCTCGCTCAGTTCATACTCGAATGTTTCCAGAGGCGCCCCTTGGCTGAGGGCAGCAAACGCGCGAACTGTCGTCATGCTTACACCTGTGATGTCCAGGAAACGGATCTACCGGCCTCACCAAGCAAGCATATCCGTGTCGTCAAGCAAACAGATCCGTCTTGAGAGCACCGCGACGGTGGATTTTTCAGAAGACCTCGTCAACCGTCTCCGCCCGGGGTTCGGTGGCGTAAGCATCATCTTCGGGAAGATAGCCGAGGATCTCGGCCGCGCCTGTGAGGTCCCAGCGCGTGCCGTGATTGCGTGAGACGCCGTTGACCACGACGAACGATCGATCCTCGATCTCGGCCTCGACGGCGGCATCGAAAAGCTGGACCAAGTCGCGGTTGGACAGCCACAGCTTCTTGCCCCAGTTGTCGGAAATGGTCTCGGGGCGGTTGCGCGCCTCCTGCACCCAGCCGAGCCGGATGGCGATGAACACCAGATCGAAGGTCCGGGCAATGCTCTGCCCCAGGCGTTCGCCGACGAGCTTGAAGACGCCGTAAAGACCGTCCGGCCGGGGCGGCAGCTCCACGGTGATCGGCTCGTCGCCGCACTCCTGGTACTGGCCCATGACGTGGTTCGAGCTCGCGAAGATGAGTCGATCCACGCCCGCCAGCGCCGCCGCGTTGAACACGTTGGCCATGGCGTCCAGGTTGGGACCGATCAGGTCGTCGAGCGGCCGCGTCTCGTCCCCGCAGCCGGCCAGATGGACAACCGTGTCGACCCCGTGAAAATGAGTGATCCAGTCCTCGTCGAAAACGCTCAGATCGGCCTTGAAGACATCGTCGTCGTCTTCGCCCGGGTTCTCGTCCAGGAGAATCAGATCGTAAACGTCCTCCCAGGCCGCGCGCAGCTTGCGACCGATGTCGCCGCAGGCGCCGGTGATCAGCACGATACGCGGCTCGCTATCGACGTCCAGATCGAGCGCCTCGTCGACTTCGGACTCGGCGTCGAAGTCGTCATAATCGTCGTCGTCCTCATCGTCAACAGCCTCGGCGTCAGGTTCGACGATGGGCAGGTCGGAAGGGGACGCGTTGTGAGCGTGGGGTTTCGTGCCCTCACCTTCCTCATCGGAAGACCAGTCGGGACGCATGGCAGTAAGTCCTTTGGGCTCGATTTGAGGTCGGTAAAGCGCCAGATCGGTCGCACGATCAGGACGGACATAGCAGGGATTCTACCATGTTCCGAGGCCGGCCGCACCGCACCGCCACGGTTCGAGCATCACGATCGCATCCAAACTGCGAGGTTCAGATCGGGTCAAGATCGCCGGCACCCTCCGCGCATCTCCTCCGCTGCCACCCTGCCGCAGACAACCTTGGCGTTGCCGGTTGACACCTTCTGAAAACAAGAACCCGCCCGTAAAAGGGCGGGCTCTTGGTCAGCTTCGTGTTTGGGTCTGTCGAACTGACCTGGCGCGCCAGGATTTTGCCTCGGAGCTAGTCGTAGAACTCGCTCAAGTCGGGCACGCCGTAGATGGGGTAGAACTCAGGCTCTTCGGGCTCCTCCGGGGGTTGTTCCACCTCCGGGGCGATGGTCAGCTTGACCACCTTGATGTTGCCGTTTAAGTGGCACCGGTGAGCCTGCCACGTCAGCTCGGCGGGGATGTCTTGCAGCGCGACGTGGCGTTCGCCGAGCTCCTCGTTGCCCTCGTCGGTTCCAAAAAGGGTCCGCATGCGAACAAGCGTATGACCGTTCATATCTTTTCCTCTCTTCGTTCCGGACGAAAAGGGAGCGGGCAACACGCCCGCTCCGGAATGATCCAGGCAGGGACGGTTGCTGTGGTTCGAAGACGAGAGTCGGTCGGTGCCCTTCATCGGGCGCCGGGTAGCTCTCGTCGTTTCCGGCGCGGGGACAAGAGCCGGCTGCGCCGTTGTTTTTTGGGGGGTTCAGGGCGTCGGGCGGGCGAGCGAAATGGTCAGAGCGAAGCCGGCATGGTGATGCGTGGACCGTCGAGATCCGACCTCAGGCGGGGCCTGATCAGTCTGATCGTCCAACATCCCCGTGTTCCGGCCCGGACTGAAGGAGATGGCCACCCGTTGGCGGCGAGGACCCGGACTGGATGTCAGTCTCTGTGCTGAGAGTTTCCGTGATTCAAGGTCAAGCCTCCTCTTGATTCTTCCTCGGCGGAGCTGACTCTGCGGCTCCGGTTTTCCTCCACTGACCCAGTTGCACCTGTCGATTTGGAGAGTCGAATCTCTGTTCTCTCTATTTTCATCCTAGCTCAGATCAAGACCGAATTTTTCGTTTTGTGCACGCAGATCGGGCCCGCATGTATTTCTCCCACGCGCAAGGCAATGCTTCTCTGCAAGGGTGTCACGCGAAGCGGCCTTGAAACGTAGTGGTCCGCGGGGAATAAATGAAGAGGCGGGCTGATCCATCGGCCGCTCGTACGTCGTGCGAACCTTCACTGCTTGGCGATCTTCGAAGGAGGGTCAAGATGGCGCCAGACCGCCGCGAGAAGGAGCCGGCCAGCTCATCGGCCGGGACCGAATCGACCGCGACCGGCCGGCACGCGCTGCGAGAACAGGATGCCCTTTGGGCCCGGTTCCTGGCACTGGCCGCACTCGTGGTCGACTCTCTGGAAAAGAGCGTCCGCGCGATCTGCGAGGGACAGCTTGAATTGATCGTCCAGGTGGAAGCCGAGGAGCAAGATTCCAACCGCCGCGAGGTGGAAATCGAATACGATTGCCTGCGAATCTTGGCCCTTTACGAGCCGGTCGCCTCGGACCTCCGGCGCATGGCGGCGGTGCTCAAGTGCAATCGCGACTGGGAGCGGATCGCCGATCTGGCCCTCCGTGTCGTCCGCAAGGCCAGGAAGCTCGCCCGTGATCCGATCGGCCTGGCCATACCCGAAGAGGTGAGGCGACTGGCCCGCGACGTGCTTTCCCAGGTTCGGTCGAGCTATCAGGCCCTCGAATCACGCGACGCCGAGCTCGCCCGGGTCGTCATCGCCGGCGATACCGCGATCGACCAGCAATACCAAGCCCTGCGCAGGCAGTGCAAGGCAAGCCTGGCCCAGCAACCCGGTCAGGTCGAGGCATGGCTTCTGCTCTTGAACCTGGCGCGCAGGTTGGAGCGCATCGGCGATCACGCCGCGGCCATCGCCCAGACCGTCGTTTATCTCCGCGAGGGAACCATCGCCCGGCGTACCAACCCGGACCCCGATCACTCCGTGGAACCATGATTTCGCCGGGCTTGCGCACCGCGATCCAAAGGAAACCACCATGGCCGCCCGCAGATTTGCCGTTGCGAAAACCTCGATCGGTCTGATATTGGCCGGGGGCTTGCTCTGCACCATCAACCTCGCCCGCGGTCAAGAGCCCGCGCCCAAAGTCCAAGAGACACAGGCGACGGCCAGCCCGGCGCTCCGCGTGCAAGGCGAGATCGCTGCCCCGCTGCAACTGACAGCCGCAGAGCTGGCGCAATTTCCGCGTCGAAGCGTCACGGCGAAGGCACACGACGGTAAGGAATCGCGCTACGAGGGCGTCGCCGTCTTCGAGATCTTGAAGAAAGCGGGCGTGCCCACGGGCAAAGAGCTGCGCGGCAAAGCCGTTGCGCTGTACCTCGTGGTCGAGGCGTCCGACGGCTACCGGGCCGTCTTTGCCCTGCCTGAATTCGATCCCGCATTCACCGACCGCGTGATCCTTCTGGCCGACCGTCGCGACGGCCAGCCTCTTTCATCGCATGAGGGACCGCTGCAGATCATCGTCCCCGGCGAAAAGCGACATTCCCGATGGGTCCGACAGGTGATCACGCTGCGGGTTGGAAGGGCGTGAGGAGCGCTGATGGAGGATCTCACCTCAGGTTTCCAGGCCTCTCATTGTCAAACTGATCTTCGACAGTATACAGCCGCAACATCTTGTAGTGCAGGCATTTGCAGATTTACATGCGCGGCGTGGCACCAGGATCTGGCGGCGTGGCGGCGGGCTCTGGGGCGGTTTGTTGCAC
>JBKQMU010000201.1:0-3236 GCA_052146555.1 Isosphaeraceae bacterium | reverse complement strand
AGTCGTATTCAGCCAGGGACTTTTGCTTGGGAAGCCGCGCTTTACGTAGCCGCCGCTCGAGAGCTCGTTGCTCACGGGCGGCCCGTTCAAGCCCGAACAGGATCGCCAGAACCTCCAAGAAGGAGCTCCCTTTGCGAGCCGCTTCATCCAGCACTTCGCGGTAGGATTTGGCGATCTCGGGGAGCTTCAGCTCAGCCAGGTCACGGTCAAGCCGTGCCTGGAGATTATCATCACGTCGTGCCATGAGAGTCCTCGTCGGTGGTGTTACAGAAACGGTCGTAAACAGCCGGATCGACCGGCTCCAGCTCGATGTCATCGATCAGCTCGCGCCGTTGTGGAGTCGGCAAAGTGGGTGTGGGAAGCTGCCGGCGCCGGCGTTCCGCCAACAGAAGGTTCTCGACGTAGGCCGCGTCGTAGGCCGCAAATTCCAGGGCCTTGGCGATTGCCGAAAGCACCTCGGTCGATCCGTAGACTCGCGCCAGACCCATCAAACGACGCAGGTGGACGCCGGTCTTCACCGGCTGGCGTTTCAGGCCAAGGTGGAACTGGCGTGCCTCGGGGCC
Organism: Isosphaeraceae bacterium; assembly: GCA_052146555.1. Lineage (GTDB taxonomy): Bacteria > Planctomycetota > Planctomycetia > Isosphaerales > Isosphaeraceae > Aquisphaera. The sequence goes on along the minus strand of JBKQMU010000201.1, from coordinate 2,673 downwards.
CAGGGCATCAAACGCCTGTTCCAGCGCGGTGCTCCGTGACCGCCGGTTCATGGTCAGTGCTGCCAGGCGGTGCTCCGGCAGCACGATCAGTTGCCGTCGCTGGTAGCACCGGACATGCCGGGCCACCACGTGGCCCTGGTGCAGGATGCGAACCTCATGACCGTCGGCGCGAATCGTGACCGTCTGGCGCACCAGGTGCGGCGGCACCGAGTAGCGGTTCGCGTCGAACTCGACCCGTGCATGAGGACTGACGACAGCCGGCACGATCTCGTCGGTGTCGAAGGGGATTCTGGGCAGTGCGCGCAGCAACGATCGCTCTTGCTGGAAACGGTCTACCGGTCGTTCTCGAGTCGTCTCATGCGTCCTGACGTTGGCGATCTCGTCACGCCACCGGGGGGCGAACGCGACGTAGTCCTCGAAGCGGACGAGCTCGTCACTACGACCGGCCAGGGCATTGTGCTTCACGTAGCGCACCTTCGCCTCGACGATTCCTTTTGATTCGGGATCACGCCGTTCGCAGGCGATTGGCTGCAAGTAGTAGTGGCCACACAGCGCCAGGAACTCGGGATGAAAACAGGCGGCGCGGCCCGAGCCGTTGATCACGGCCGTTTTCAAGTTGTCGAAGATGATGGCGCGCGGACTGGCCCCAAAGAACTCCAGGGCATGCACCAGGCAGCGATAGAATTCCGCCTTGCGCTGCGAGAGGGTGAACTCGATGTAGGTCATCCGGCTGTAGCAGAGCACGGCCACCAAGACCGAGACCTTGCGGGTCGTGTTTCCTACTGGGACGCGACCGCACTCGCCCCAGTCGACCTGCATCGCCTGCGCCGGCTCGTAGTGGACTTCCTGATAGACGCGACCGCGCGCGGGCCGGATTGACCGCACGTAGCGGCGGACGGTAATCGCGCTGCCGCTGTAACCGTCAGGGCCGCGAGTAATTTCTTCGTGGACGCGCACCGCCGAGAGTTCGGGATACTTGGCCAGCAGCGCGTCGATCTTGGCCTTGTACGGGTCCAAGCGGCTGCCGCGGCTGGGGACGGGGCGTGCGGGAGGCTGCTCCAATTCGAGCGCTTGAGCGACCGTGCGCCAGGAACAGTGAAGTCGCCAGGAAATCACCCGGGCGGAGAGTTTCTCGATCTCGGCCAAGCGGCGAATCTCAGCCCACAAACCCACTTTCATGGCTGACTCCTTTCCTGGTCAGTATGTGTCGATGTGATGGCCCGGCGCAGGATATCGCCCAGGTGCGTCAGCCCTCCGCCGGGCTCGGACCTGCGGCGCTGACATCGGGGAGGCAAGGAAAGGACTTGAGTTAAGGGCGGTTCATGAGCGATCAGATCGTAGGCCAGCAGCTCGTCGCGAGCCTGGAACAAGCTGGGCAGGGGCAGCCGCAGCCGGGCGGCCACGGTGCCGTCGCCGTAGAACGACAGGCCATTCACATCGGCCACGGCCGACAGAAAGAAGTACAACAACACGGCCTCGCGCGACAGGTGGTCCATGTGCTCGCGCACGAAGCGACCGTCCATCCAGGACCAACCCGTCGTGGGAGGTCGCCGCAGCCGGCTGGGAACCAGAATACGTTTGGTGATCATGCTTGGGCTCCTGAGTGTGAACAGCAGGATGCCCAGGCTAAAAAAACCTGGCGGTACCACGCGATAATTGACGACCGGCGCATCGGGGGGCGTCGTCATTGCGGGGGTGCCCGGGGCGGAACATCGGCGGCTGCGCTGCGCTGACGCCGCGGTCGGAGCTGGCGTGCGGCCCGGTATTCAATAGACCGCTTCGTCCGGCCATCCAAGGTGCCACGAGAGCGCCACTTACGTTCCCGATCCAGGACATTGCGAACCGCCTGCCGGCAGGCGGCGCAACAGAAGCGTGCCGGGTTGCGCGGTGAGGTCACGGGCGGTTCGTAGCAGCCCGGCCGATCGCATAAGGGAGGGGGGGAAAAGTTTTGCTGCGTGACCACGCGCGGGCGTAAGTTCCGGTTTCTGAACATCCTTAGGCACGGACTTGGCCTGCTGACGGCGCGCTTTCTCTGCCTGGGCGTGCTGGGCTTTGGCGGTATCGGCCTGCCGACGTTTAGCCTGTCGCCGCGCTGCCAGCCAGCGGTTAACCTCTCGCAGGCATTCCGGGTCCTGGCAGTAGCGCTGGTTCCAACGTCTCGCGTGGTACTTGCGACCGCACTTTTTATTGACGCAGGTTCGCTCGCGCGGACGGCGCGCTCTGGCTTTGGGACGGCGTTTTTCTTTAACGTGGTGGTTGCCCACGGGAGGTTCGATCTCCCAAGGGAAAGCTCGGGGAGAATGCGCTAACATTCTCCTCGGGCGTTATCAAAACTCGAACAAGATGCTTGCCTACCAGTCTATCGTCTGCTCGAGAACAAGGCAGAGAGATAAACGGTCTCATCGACGCGCCGGGAACAAGAACCCCGAGCGATGCCCGCCAAACGATCATCTGCTCGAGAACAAGACAGAGAGATTAACGGTCTCGTCCACGCGCCGGGAACAAGAACCCCGAGCACTGCTCATCAAATGATCGAAAGCGCTGCCGGATCCGAGATCGGTCCCAACTACGAAGAAGACGCACAAGTCCTCCGGTCGATCTCACATCCTTACGATGTGCTGAACTATCCCCCTGGACTCGTTGCAGCAATGAAGCTGGCGGTCCATCAGATGT
>JBKQMU010000200.1:0-6060 GCA_052146555.1 Isosphaeraceae bacterium | reverse complement strand
CTGGTCTCCCCAGGCACCATTGAAGTTATCGTAGTGAACCTGCCCGCTACTCGTGTCGACGACGACGGGATAGGCCCAGTCAGGCAGACGGACGATGAGCCCGCTGACCTGACCGCTGAAGAGCTGTACCGAGCCGACACGCGGCGGCGGCAATTCCAGGCGGCGACACGCGGCGCTCACGGCCACATGGTCGCGGACCTCGGTCTTGATCGTGACGACGTGCGACAAGACTTGTTCTCCTAATGAGAGTTCGAAGGGGTAAGCCTGTTCCATTATTGTATGCCGTGACTTAAATATGTATTTAGCCATAGCGTTCAGCAATGGAACGAAAAGGTCCGTTAATTTCAGCGTATCTGGTAAGTCCTCTATCCGGGTTAATTGCCCGAATTCGTAGGCTGGTCAGTATTGCCGCAAGATGCGAATGTACTTGTCGCGAGAGACTTCGTCGGCCAGCCAGCAACAGATCTTCTTGACTACCGGCTGAATGTCGAGGTTTGACCTGGCGCCGAGCCACGTTGTGGTAGGGCGCGCGATTCAAGTAGGTGGATGTTTACTGAGAGCTGCTCTAAAGACCCAGTAGGCGCTCGGAAACGCGAATAGTGTGCTAGTCGGGCCTCCCGAGCTAACCGTTGTGACAGGATCTTCAGCCGCTCCCCGGACCACGAGTTTTGAATATCGATCGCGGAAACCGATGGACCTGGATGTCCACGAGACGTGGAGTTCATTGATCCGCAGACAAGGCGACGGATTCCTCAACCGCACACTCGCGCAGACCCCTCCCGGATCGGGAGCGCCCGAGTGGCGATGTTGCCTGAAATCGCCGTGCATCAGCGGTTCGCTCAAAAAGTTCTTAAAGGGATGACCATCGATGTCCTACCCTCCGCGGTATGATGCCGCTAGTATGGGGTTTCGAGGGTGCTGGCTGCCCCGGAGGCTCCGTGTGATGGGAGCACAGGAGATGATCCTTGCGTCGCGACCTCCGCTGGTCCGCATCATAGCCATAGACCAGTCAGTCCGGGCTGGGGCTCTGCCTAATGCGCACACTTTGTCCCGCCAACTAGAAGTGAACCCCCGGACCATCCGTCGCGACATCACCTATCTGCGCGATCAGCTCGGCGCGCCGATCGAGTTCGATCCCCGGCGAAACGGCTACTTTTACAAGGAACCCTCTTATCGGCTATCGTTCCTTCAGTTGACCGAGGGCGAGCTGATTGCCTTGTTTCTGGCCGAGCGGGTGCTTCAGCAGTATCAAGGGACGCCGTACGCTCCTGACCTGGCCCGGGCATTCGCCAAGATCACCGCCGGCTTGGGCGACCGGATAAGCATCGACCTAGAACATCTGGGCAGTCTGCACTCGTTTCGGAACACAGCTCCGATAGCGATCGACCCTCTCATCTATCGCGATCTCCGGGAGGCTTATGTCACGCGTCGTCGGGTGGTCATGGATTACCGCACGGCCTCTCGCGACGAGCTTACGCACCGTGCGGTCGACCCTTACCATTTGGCCTCCGTCAACGGTCAATGGTACTTGATCGGCCACTGTCATCTCCGGAAGGCGATCAAGGTTTTCCTGGTTGCGCGGGTCCAGAGCTTGGAGATCACGGACACCAGCTTCGAGGTCCCTGCCGATTTCCACATCGATGACTACCTCGGCCAGGCCTTTTCGATCATCCGAGGTGGTGACGGCGAGTCCCACCGCATCCGGCTCCGTTTCCAAGGCAATGCCGCGCGCTACGTGAGAGAGCGAATCTGGCACCCCAGCCAGGTCTTGGAGGAGACCAGCGACGGCGACCTGATCGTCAGCCTTACCGTCTCGCATCTGCGGGAAGTCGAGCGGTGGGCCTTATCGTGGACGCCCGATTGCGAAGTTCTCGAACCGGACGAGTTGCGGCAACGCGTCGCTACTGCGTACCAACAGGCAGCGGAGCGTCACGTCGGCCCACCATCAAGAGACCGCGGAGGGGCAGCTTCCAAACCACGTTCTCACCGATCTCGACGACGGAGTTGACACCATGCCCGTGATCGACCTTTCTTTCGTACTGGTCGGGACGACGATTCCTCTCGACCACGGATACAGCTTGTTCTCCGCCATCTGCCGGCTCATCCCCGGCCTGCACGGCGATCGTCGCGTCGGGGTGCATCCGATCTGGGGCCGTCAAACCGCCCCGGGTGTACTGACCCTGATCGACCGCTCCCGCCTCAAGCTCCGGCTCCCCTCCGAGGAGATTGCCCCCTTCATCGCCCTGGCCGGCAAGGAGCTCGACCTCGGCGGCCACCATCTTCGGGTCGGTATTCCCCAGGTTGAGTCACTGACCCCAGCCGCGAACCTGGCCGCGCGGCTGGTCACGTTTCGACACGCACTCGATCCCACTGCCTTCGAAGAAGACGTCCGCCGCGAGCTGGGCAGACTCAAGATCGCGGGCACGCCGCAGCTCGTTCCCTCCACGCGACCCGCCTGGCAAGGCCAGCCCCTCCGACGAATCTTGCGAGTGAAGGACTGCCGAGTCGTCGGCTACGCCCTTCGCGTCACAGGGCTGACGGCTCAGGAATCGATTCGATTGCAAGAGGAAGGGCTCGGGGGGCGGCGGAGGATGGGGTGTGGCGTGTTTGTGCCGACCCCATTGTTCACTGGATGTCTTGAGGCCCTCGGTGACGCCAAACCACGGGAGACCGGTCGATGACCGAGCACCTGATGGCAAAATCGGGCAAGCCTGTCCGCGATGAGATGACCCTCACCGGGCACACATCGAGCGTATTGAGGGCGGTTGACGGGCTGTTCGTCACCGATGGCGGGCCCAGTCGACTGGCTCAATCTTGGCTACAGTTTTTCGGTCTCGCGATTTTGGACTTTCCATTGTTTCTGCGCTGTCTCCGAATCGCCGCTGCGGCCCATGACTGGGGCAAAGCGAACGATGGCTTTCAGGCGGCCATCCACAAGAGTGGCGATCAGGTTATCCGGCACGAGCACCTGAGTGGTTTACTCTTGTTCCACGACGCGACTCCCGACTGGCTGCGTCGATCTCAACTCGATTGGACGGTAATCCTTTCAGCCGTGATCTCGCATCATGTCAAGTCCGGTCAGAAAACCCTCGGGGAACTTCTGCCGGGGGCACGAACCACGGTCAAGATCCTCTCTGATCACCAGGACTTCGCTGAGATCTGGAAGATGATCCAGGCCGAAGTCGGCTTTCCTTGCCCGGCGAATATCAAGTTCCCGAATCGTTGGAGAGAGGAAGACATCAAACAGCGGAGCCAATCTTTAAGAACGGCTCTCAACCAAGAAAAGTCTCGGCTGCGGGATGACTCGACTCGTCGGAAATGGCTAGCCGCTGTTCGTTCGGGTCTGATCGTCGCTGACGCGGTCGGCTCGGCGGTGACACGGTTGCCGGATGAGCTAGAAGCGTGGATCGTCGACTCCTTCTCACCGATCCTCACAGGGACGGACATTCAGGAGAAGATTATCGATCGCCGGATCGCGGAACTCCGATCTCGAGGCCGGTGGGATGATCTGAAAGGCTTCTCGAAGTTCCAGCGCGACATCGCGAAACAAGGCTCTCGGGTCCTACTGACTGCCCCGTGTGGATCAGGCAAGACTCTGGCAGCTTGGAATTGGATCAAGGCCAGGTTGGACGAGCACTTGGCGGCCCGCGTCCTCTTCCTCTACCCCACGCGGGCCACCGCCACGGAGGGGTTCCGCGACTATGTTTCCTGGGCCCCAGAGGACGAGGCCGGATTACTCAGCGGGACGGCCGATTATGAGCTTCACGGTATGTTCGAGTCACCCGACGACGACCGTCACCGCCGCGACTACCGGGCCGATCCCCGGCTCTTCGCCCTTGGACACTGGAAGAAGCGGATCTTCTCGGCCACCGCCGATCAGTTCTTCCCATTCCTTCAATACGCTTACGGCCCGCTCTGCCTGCTCCCACTGCTGGCCGAGTCAGTGCTGGTCGTCGATGAAGTTCATAGCTTCGATAAGTCCATGTTCTCAACGCTCAAGCGGTTCCTCAAGGAGTTCGCGACGGTCCCGGTCCTCTGCATGACCGCCACGTTGCCTGCGGAGCGACGCAGAGACTTGATCGAGGATTGCGGGCTGGTGCCCTTTCCGGACACGCCTCCCGCCGACCTCGCGTCAATCGCCAAGTACCCTCGCTACCATATTGAGTGGATCGAATCCGACCAAACCAAACCACTCGTGGACCAAGCGCTGGCGACCAGGAAGCGCGTACTCTGGGTTTGCAATCGCGTTGATGACTGCCGGGCTGCCTTTTCCCTCTTCGATAACGGCGGCTACATTGGTCCGGATGATATACCGACCTACTGCTACCACAGCCGCTTCAAGCTCGATGACCGGCGAGAGCGTCACAATGACCTCGTCCGTGGATTTCAGAATGCTGCGAGTGACGACTCTAAATCCCAGGCCATCCTGGGTATCACGACCCAGGTCTGCGAGATGTCGCTCGATCTCGATGCCGAAGTGCTCATCACCGAACTCGCTCCCATCGCCTCGTTGATCCAGCGCATGGGCCGGTGCAATCGCGACTCCGAGAAGATGAAGACGCGACCTCCTGGCCGTGTGTACGTCCTCCGTCCCCAGCCAGGCAAGGAGAAGCCCTACGAGCCGAACGAACTGACCGCCGCCGAGCGCTTCGTCAATGATCTTGTTGGCGGAGATGTCTCACAGGATAAGTTGGAGGAGGTTTACAAGCATTGCGACATCCAAGATGTCGAGCCAGACAAGCTCTGTCCTTTCCTCGACAGCGGCCCTTACGCCGAAGCCCGCGAAGAATCGTTCCGCGACGCCGACGACTTCACTGTTCCATGCGTCCTCGACTACGACGTTCGGAAGGCGAAATCGGCGATCGCCAGAAAAGAGGCGGTCGATGGGCTCGTTGTCCCCGTTCCCCTGCTAAGCTATCTCGCCAACCCACCCGGTCCTGGCTCTGGCCTGCCGAGCTGGCTGTCGGTAGCTCCAGGCTATCGTTACGACAGGCTCTCGGGCTTCGACGGGCGGCCGCTACCCAAACCCGATGGAGGGTGCGATACGTGAGCAAGACCAAGGCAGAGCGCATCACCTTGACGTTTGACCTCTTCGACCTCCCCACCGCGCAACACAAGGCGGGCCTCGCCGGGTTGCTGCTGCAAATCCGGTCGATGAAGGATCGCAGATTCGACCCGAAGAGAGTTCCGGAGGTCCTGGAATTCACTCGGACCGCTGCACGGATCCAGTTTTCACGTGACTCGGTTCAGGCACTTTTCGACGACCTATACGATGCGAAGATCGTCGAGACGTCTGCGGCCAGCAAATGGGCGAATGCGTCGCCCAAGCGTGAGGAGGTTGTGGAGCAATGCGACCCAAAAACGGGGAAGACAAAGCAAGTCAAACGGTACGTTTATGACATCGTCCAGCCCCAATCGCCATGTCTCGTGCGTTTCCTGACCTCACCTGAGCAGAATCCCTGGCTGAAGCTCTGGCGTGACATGGTCTGGGCAATTCCGCGGGGAATCAATACCACCCGTGCCCCGTTCAACAAGCGTGCAGAGAACCTCCCTTGCCCCGAGGGAGCCGCGGTCTGGGAGGGCTTATGCAAGTTCCAGGAGAAGCTCGCAAAGTCTGTATTCGAGACAAGCGGCATCTCGGGTGCGCTGATGCTCGCGGCTCAAGCCGATAACGCGGAGGCGATCCCTTTCTTGGGCCGCGCTGACCACAATTTTCTGCTCCACTTCTGGCAAATCGTGGTGCTGACGTATGTTCCCCAGGTCATGGACAACGACGGAAACCTAGCAGCGAAGGGCTATGCCCTCACCCTTCCCGACATTGCCGATCTCCGGGAGTTCTCCTCAGCATTTCCTGAACTGCTTGCCTCGTTGTGCGTGGAGCGACGAGGATTTCGTCCTGCTGATGCTCTCATCGACATCCCGGTCCAGTCTAACCCTGAACCAAGCGTGATATATATCTTCTGAAGGCCGAATTCCCAGAAAAAGCTCGAAAACCCCCGGTGTTTTTGGAATAATGGAGGTAGCTACACATCCTCACTATTCCAAGCAACGGAGGCTTTC
>JBKQMU010000199.1:0-4268 GCA_052146555.1 Isosphaeraceae bacterium | reverse complement strand
GATGATGGAATTCGGAGAAGCGCTCACTCGAAAACGACAATGCCTTTCCAAGTGCCCTCGCCGAAAGCCTTTAAAACAAAGGGTAAGGTCCCAAGTCGCCTCTCGTCACGCTTGCTTCAGGTCTAGTCATCCGACAAATCCAGATCGTTTCCGGGAGCCGACGGCTGGTTGTCCCGTGTCGCCTCCCGCAGCACACTCGTCATGGTAAGACTGCGGCGATAGAAAAGCAAGTAAATTTGTGTTAAGACAAGTATTATTGAGCCGACAAAGAGTCTCCGGGACGGGTCGAGTTCGCTACTGCGCGGAAGGGAACATTCTTCATTGCGGCCGCGTTTTGCGGAGAATCGGCAAGCGCCACGCGCTCAATGTCCCGATATCCCTCGGAGGCGAATATTTGAAGCAAGGGGGCTTGCCGGTGTCGCACCGTCATTCCGATGCGTGCGACTCTCCACCCTGACCGATCCCTATATCCGAAAGTCCCTGGACTGGGTCGCGTCGCGAAGTCGAGCCCGCGGTTCCGATGAAATTAATCGCCATGTCGTATAATTACAGTAGGGGAAAGTGCGCTGACTCCACGCGGCCGGAATAGAATGAGAAGCCGCCATGTCCCAGAATGTCCCACTCACAGCGATGATTTCCGCGTTTTGATCGCTTGCGTTCGGAAGTGGTTGGCTCGGGTCGGACGCTGGGGTGGGCACGGGCACTGCTGAAACACAATCTTAAGAATCAATGCTTCTTTCGCGCTCGAGGTTGCTGGCCGGGATGGAAGAAGTCTGTCGCTAGGGCGACGGTGTCGAAGATGTCCCAGTAGTCGTCGAGTTTCATCATTTCCAGATGTTCTTCGACGTCACGGCTGGGGTGGGCGATCACGGCTTCGCCCCCGGCGCGGCGGATCTCTCGCGTGATCGTCATGAGGACGCCGAGAAAGCTATCTCCCGTCTCCCGGACGCCGGCAAGCTCGATGATGAAGTTTCGGATGCCCTGATCGAGCAGCTCGCGCACGTCGCGCGCGGCGTCGACATATGCGGGGTCGTTCATCAGCCGGGCGAAGTTGCTGAGAATCGCGATATCACCGTCCAGCCGGACATTGAGCGCCATGGTTCGCCTCCCCGGCGAATGCATCACCGCCGCTTGACCGCGTATCCGTAAGGGACTGGCCAGAGTGGTTCTTCACCGAAGTGCTGCTGCGCCTTGATGGCCCAATAAGGCTCGCGCAGCAGCTCGCGGGCTAGGAGCACCATGTCGGCGTCGCCGCGGGTGATGATCGAGCGCGCCTGGTCGGGGTCGGTGATCATGCCGACAGCACCCGTCCTGATGCCGGCCTCGGCGCGGATTCGCGCGGCGAACGGAACCTGGTAGCCGGGCCCGGCAGGGATCTTCACGTGCGGCGCGATGGCTCCCGAAGAGACGTCGATCAGGTCGACTCCGAGCTTGCGAAGCTCGCCGGCCAGCACGATCGACTGGTCGATGTCCCAGCCGCCTTCGACCCAGTCAGTCGCCGAGACCCGCACGAAGAGCGGCATCGAGTCGGGCAGGATCGAGCGCAGTTGCCCAGCGACGCGGAGCGCCAGCCGCATGCGGTTCTCGAGCGAGCCGCCATAGCGATCGGTCCGGTGATTGGCCAGTGGCGAGAGGAACTCGTGCAGCAGATAGCCGTGGGCCGCATGGATCTCGATGAGCTGGAACCCGGCGGCAAGAGCACGCCGAGCCGCCGCCTCGAATGCCGCGACGATACCGTCGATGCCAGGCTCATCCAGCGGCACGGGGACTGGATCGCCCTCGGAAAAAGGGATCGGACTGGGACCGACGACCGTCCAGCCCCCCTCCGCCTCTGTCTTGAGACTCTTGCCCCCTTTCCAGGGCACGTCGCAGCTGGCCTTGCGTCCGGCGTGGGCGAGCTGGATTCCTGGAACGGCTCCCTGAGACTCGACGAATCGGACGATCCGGGCCAGCGGCTCGATATGGCGATCATCCCAGATGCCCATGTCGCCAGGAGTGATTCGCCCGTCGCGGGTCACGGCCGATGCCTCGACCATCACCAGAGCCACGCCGCCCGCCGCCCGGCTTCCCAGATGAACAAGGTGCCAGTCGTTGGCCATACCATCGGCGGACGAGTACTGACACATGGGCGACATGGCAACCCTGTGCCGGAACGTCACGCCGCGGATGGTCAGGGGGCGGAACAGATCGGCCGGCCCGTGATCATCGGAAAGTTTGCTTGTACCTTCGCCTGCATGGTCTTTTTCGCTGCTCATCGTGGGTTCCTGATGTCAACAGGTCTCTAATGTCCTGCTTGAGCCTTCGGGACAAGTTCCGAGCAGATACTCTCGGTCGGCGATCGACTGAGTTTGCGATCGTCCGACCCAGTTCACCGAAGCATTGTAGACGAACCGGAAAGCCGACGCTCTTGGGCCGCGGGCTTCTTGACCAGCGCTCGGGGACCTTGCCCGACTCACGCTTTCGCCTTACAAATTGATGAGGCTCACGAGGCGTGCACGGGGCATCGTTCTATCGAGCAGGAGTCACACATGGCAACGGCCACGCTGGCGGCAGGCTGTTTCTGGGGAGTTGAAGAAGCATTTCGCACAACGCCAGGCGTCACGGAGACGGCTGTCGGCTACATGGGTGGGAACCTGGAAAATCCGACGTACGAGGCAGTCTGCACAGATCGGACCGGCCATGCCGAGGTTGTCCAGGTCCAGTTCGATCCAACCCAGGTCAGCTACGATCGTCTGCTTGAGATCTTCTGGGAGATTCACGATCCCACGACGCTCAATCGCCAGGGACCTGATCGGGGAACTCAGTACCGCTCGGCGGTTTTCTATCACGACTCAGCCCAGCAAAAAGCGGCCCAGGCGCTCAAGGCGCAGCTTGACGCCAGCGGACGATTTCGACGTCCGATCGTGACCGAGATCATGCCCGCCTCGACCTTCTGGCGCGCGGAAGAGTATCACCAGAAGTACATCCAAAAGCACGGTGGCGGCAGTTGCCACATCTGATTCCGGCCTGACGTGGCATGGAGCCTGGCAGCTCACAACGAGTGGGGCGAAGATCTGATCGACGTTGAGGAAGAATCGACAGCGTAAAGTGCTGGCAAGAGTACGCCGTAAAGTCACGGCGCAAGGGTACCGCGTCTGACTTCATGCACTTACAACCTGCGCAGGCTCTCCCGGCACTTGCGCGTGTCGTGGTCGGTTTCCTCAAGGAGATGAAAGACCTGCGAGCGAAGCGCTTTGGCTTCGACGAGCGTCAGGTCGGGCGAACCTAGCCGCTCGAGCAGATCGCGCAGAGAGTCAATCATCCGGGCTGGTCCTGTTGAATTATTCATGGTGGGTAGGCTTTGGCTCCCCTCCAGCGACTCTCCCACCTGCGTCTCCTCTACTGGAATCGTAGGATTGACAGTCTCGAAGAGCAACTTTCAATCCGCCGGTTTGGGATTTTTAATCGCGGTATAATTGAGGTAAGCGCCCGGGCCAAAGCTCAGCTCAGCCACGCAACGATTGCTCACAGACATGCAATCTCTCAAGGGCCACCTTCTGATCGCGACGCCACAACTCAGTGCGCCGCTGTTTGCTCGGTCCGTGATCCTGATGCTCGATCACAACGAGCAGGGAGCGATGGGCGTCATTTTGAACCAGCCTATCAGCACCCAGATCAGCGATCTTGCCGGCAAGATTTTCGAAGAAGATTTCAGGTGGAGCAAAAACCTGCATCTGGGCGGGCCGGTCCCGGGCTCGTTGATCGTGGTGCACGCGAGTGAGGATCTGGCGGATAGCCAGATCGTTCCCGGAGTTTACGTGACGCTCGACGCCTCCATGGTTCAAACGCTGATCCGCCAGCGACCCGAGCCTTCGCTGGTCATCGCCAACTATTCGGGATGGGGCCCCGGCCAGCTCGAGGGAGAGTTCAACTGGGACTCCTGGATCACCTTGCCAGCTACCAGCGAGAACGTCTTCTGGAAGAGTGAAAAAGATCTCTGGAAAGCGGTGAGCAACGAGGTCAATTCCCGCAAACTGTCCGAGTTTCTGGGACTACGAAACGTGCCGGCCGATCCCGGCCTGAACTGAGACGGTCGATCGATGAGGTTCAATGGAGGTCGCGGCTTTAGTTGAAGCTCGGGTCAAACCTTGCGTTGATACGGCGGGACCGTCTCATTTCGGGCTCGTGGGCGGGTGAGCTAGTTGACAGTTGAGCTGGCGTGGGAAGCTCTCCCCTGGTGAAATTCGGGCGTACTGGATTTCACCACCGTTGCCATGGAGGGCTCACGC
>JBKQMU010000198.1:0-5741 GCA_052146555.1 Isosphaeraceae bacterium | reverse complement strand
GTCGGGCCCCGGAGACGGGGTTCCGAGCAGCGAGGGGCGTCGGTCTCGAAGGGCTTGGTGCTAGTCATGGACCGAGACCCCTCGGGCCAGGGAGTCGCGGAGAAACGGTTGGTTCACAGACTCTCAGCTCGCCGCCCGAACAGACCGCGATGCTCCAGCCACGTGGCAGCCTGCGCGATCGAGCCCCTGCTCCTCCGCCTCTTGACGAGCTGACGCAAATGGCACTGCAGCGGCGGCCCGACGTGATTGCCGCTCGCCGTGGTATCGGCCGCGCTCAGGCCGAGCTGGCCCTTCAGCATGCCAATCGCATGGACGATGTCTTCCTGTTCTATGATCCGCTCACTTATCAGGACAACAGTCCTTCTAAATTGAAAAGCGCCCGGTCGTGGGTGATGGCCATTACCTTTCCTTTGCCCATTTACAACCGCAACCAGGGCAACATCGCCAAGGCTCACAGCAACATTCATCAAACTCAGACCGAGATGGCTGCACTCGATCGGCGCGTGGTGTCCGAGGTCCGGCTGGCCGACCGTGAATACCGCAGCTCGCGCCAGGCACTGGAGCGAATCGAGAGGATCGTCTTACCTGGAGCTCGCGCGGCCCTCGAGCGCAATTCCAGAGACTTTGCCGCTGGAAAGATCACGCCCGATGATTACCTCGGTCACCTTGACGACGAGGCCGATGCTGCACGCAGCTTCCGTGAGGCGCTCATCCGCCATCGCCGCAGCATGCTCGACCTGAACACGGCCATCGGCCAGCGGTTGCTGCCGTGAGGAAGTTTCTCGATGATCACCATGAGGGCGCAAGAGACCTCGAGCGCCGGGAGTCTGACCGTTATCCGAAGTGAATCACGGCGCGATGCTCGATACTGAGGCGGGCCGCCTCGAAGAGATTCAGCCAAACCAGTCGTTCGAGCCAGTAGGGACCACCCTTCTTCCCTTCCTTGACGATGACAGCTGCGTCCGAATCGTTCAACTTGCGGTTGTGCAAGGCGATCTTGAGCGGTGCTGCGACTACGACGAGTTCGTCATGCAAACGCACGCTGGAACCTACGATACCCCCAGCGATACTTTCGTCTTCCAAGACTTCCGGGAAGTCGACGGGGACATAGTAGCCCTCGCAGTCAGAATGCCAGAGAAGATGATGACGAGGGGAAGTGATTCACCCGACAACCGGATCATATGCTGGTTTCTCCCCTTCCATAAGGGGAGGGGGGATCTGATCGGGGTTGGCAATCCGCCTTGCATAAAAGCGCCTTAGACAATGAAGAGCGCTGTAAGGGAACCCATTCAAGCCGGATCGATTATTCATTTTCGGCAACGATGTGGGCTCTTCATGATCGGGCAGACCGTGCTTACGGAGGATCTCATTGACCATGGCCAGTTCTTCACGAACGAGCTCTACGCCCTCGGGATCAACGTCCATGAGTCCGGCAAGGATACCGACCGAGACGCAAAGTCCCATCTGTCTCTCCGAGTCGATCTGCGTTCCAGGTTGTATTGATGGCGACAGCGGCCATCTCGCTTGACTCTAGGTGATGAGGAAAACCCGGTCAAGAAATCCCAGGACGATACTCCGACGTTCGATCAGGTACCGACACCGGATTCGCTGGATCAAGGCACGGCTATCGGCATGCTTCCCTTGCTCTGAACGTACGAGATCCCGCGTCGGCAAGAAGTTACGAGGAAGGAGTCTCGCCGCGCGGGATCTCTGGACGACGATGGATTACAGTGGACGACGATGGATTACTGGGATTAGTCGCCCTTGACTTCTACGGGGCGTCCCTTCTTCTCAGGCTGCTTCGGTCCGGGCATGACCACTTCCAGAACGCCGTTGCGGAACTCGGCCGTCGCCTTGGAAGGGTCAGACCCCTCCGGCAATGGAATACTGCGGAAGAAGCTGCCGTATTGGCACTCGTTGTAGTAGTAGCCCTTCCGCTCCTCTTTCTTCTCTTCCTTCCGTTCGCCTTGAATCGTGACCGCCTCGTCGGTCACTTCGACCTTCAAGTCGTTCTTGGTCATCCCCGGCAGCTCGGCCCGGAGCACGAGCTGTCCCTCACGCTCCATCATCTCCACGCGAGGTGCCCAGTGTGAGACCGCTTTGCCCGCTGGTTCACGCCCAAACATGCGATTGAGCAGACTCGACCGGCGCCTCTGCGGCCAGAGCATGCCGAACTCGTCGAAAAGACGATCCATCTCTTCGGCAAACCGCTGCATGTAGGGGTGGATGCCAAAACCCTCGGTTGATGTCTGGATGGCACCCGGGACTTGCTCCTTCTGCAAATAGTCGGCCTTCCTGGGTTCAGGTGTCTTGCTGGTTTCCTTGGGTTCTGCCATGGGTTCTCTCCTTTCGTAAGACCCGGCATCCCTCGGTTTCGCGAAGCCTTCCCCATGAGCCTCGAATTGATCTCTAACCCTCCTTGATTCTAAATCCCCAGGAAAAAAACGTCAAGGAATCGCGATATCCTGGTTCGACAACTGATCCTCACCCGCCCGTCTCGGCCCGATCTCGGCATCTGGTTTGCGGCTCATATCCAGGGGAACAATTCGTTGCCGATTGGAGGAGGAGCTCCCATGGCGAAATACGACAAGAAGGCTCAGGAAGAAGTCAAGGAGGCGATGCACGAGTTCCAGGAAGGCACGCTCAAGAGTGGTGGCAAGTCGAAGAATACGGTGACCAATCCCAAGCAGGCGATTGCTATCGGTCTGTCCAAGGCCCGCAAGAAGGGGGACAAGGTCCCCAAGAAGAAGGACTGAATAAACGACACAAGCCCATCCTGCCGATTGAGCGTCTGAACCGTCGGCAGCCGTTTCCACCATCGCGGAGAATGGACCCGGTGATCGAGGAGATTGCACCCGTCGGTCGAGGTTCTTATGCTTAAGCGCGTCGCCGGCGCTTTGAGCCGCCCAGGGGCTTGACGGGCCGGCGTGCTTTTTCATCCGTTGATCTCGAACCTCGGTCGTGATGGACAGTCTATTTACCACGCGCAATGGCCGGATGCTGGAGGTTCGGGAATACGGTGACCCGGCGGGGCATCCGGCTTTCTTCTTTCACGGGCTCATCGGCTCGCACCATCAGGCCTCTTACATTGCCGAGCAAGCCGCGCGGCAGGGTTTGCGCATCATCGCTCCGAACCGGCCCGGGGTGGGCCGTTCTGAGTTCGTCGAGCGTTCGTCCGCCATCGAGGCTGTCCCCGACGTCGAAGACCTTGCCGCGACGCTTGGACTCGATGAGTTCAGCGTCATTGGTATTTCCGGCGGCACTCCTTATGCGCTTGCCTGTCTTCTCCGGCTCGGTGCGAGAGTGCGCACGACGACGGTCATCAGTGGCGTGGGTCCGATGCGTCTGCCGGGTGCCCTTGCCGGTATGGATCGCCAGCGCAGGGTGGCGATGGAGATCGGATCAAGGTATCCACACCTCGCCCGCCAAGAAGCCAGGCGATGGGGCGAACGGTTCAAGGCGGATCCGGAGACGTTTCTCGACCGGCTCGTCGCGACCTGGTCGGCTGCCGATCGCGCGCTCTTCGAGGACCGGCGCATCTTCGAGTTGTTTCTCCTCGACTTGCGCCAAGTGTTCGTTGATGGCAGCGGGCCGGAGACCTTCGCCCAGGAGCTAAAGCTCTACCGCCATTATGGTTTTTCGCCTGCTGACTTGCCGCGGGAGAGCCGGGTGACGCTCTGGCATGGTTTGCATGACGTTATCGTCCCGCCCACGATGGCTTGGAAAATGACGCAAGTCTTGCCCTGCTGCGAAAGCCATTTCGTACCCGGAGGGCATTTCGTGGCAATCACCATCGCGGTCCAGATCTTAAGCCGGCTGAGAGAGCACCTGCACGAGCCGGCGCCTTCGGCGGCAAGCTCTGGTCAGGCTGCTTCCTGAAGTACACGGCCACCTCGCATCAGGTCCGTCGCAGGGCTTCCCCTGCTGGCAATCGACCTTTGTTTCGCATGGCGCCAGGCGGAAAACTCACCCCGGATCCCTGGCGGAGATCCGGGGCTGGAAAACGGTGACCATTGGATACGTCGCGTCGAGCGCTGTCACGCAAGATGACGATCGACGTCGGGCAAGAGCCGGGCGAAATCGAGCTTGCTGGGGCAAGCGTCGCGGGCCGCGTCGAGGTTAGCGCCCGACCAGTCACGCTCGGCGTCGGTCAGTTCGGCGTAGTGACGTTTGGCCTCGCCGCGATAGCCGTGGTGCTCGTAATAGGTCAGGTATCGAGCCAGGTCGCCCAGCCGCGCCTTGGTGCCGGCGGCGGCGGCGCAGCGGCCATCGCAGTCGGCGCAGAAGGTGGGGTTGGCCGCCAGTGCCGCGTCGCGAATCTGCTCGAGCTCGGCCGTTTTCAGCGGCTGGAACGTCCGTGCGGCCTGCACGTTCTGGCGCACTTGATCGGTGTTGTTCATGGTGACGCAGACCGTCGCGATCCGCTCATCGGTCCAGATCGCCTGGAGCAAGCCTTGGAACGGCGAGAGCCCGCGCTCCTTGAGCACGGGAGCCAGCCGGTTGATCGTTTCTTCCAGCGGCCCGGGAAGTCCCTTGGCGCCGCCAAACTGGCCGGCCGACTGCTTCATCGAGATCAAGCCGATGCCCGCCTGGTGGGCTGCGTCGAGGGCTTTATTGAGAGGAGAATCCTTTTCCAGGAACGGGCTGTACTGAACCATGATCACGTCGACGAACCCGCCTTCGGCCGCCGCCTGGATGTACTCGGCCCGGCGCGCGTTGTGGGTCGAGAAGCCGACGAACCGCGCCTTGCCCGATTTTTTGATGGTGTCGATCGCCTGCCCAAATTCCTTGCTCTTACAGAAGTCGACCGCCTCGCCGTGGTCGCCCATAGCGTGCCAGAAGTAAAGGTCCAGGTGATCCGACCCGACCGATTCCAACCTCTTGTCGAGATTGGCGACGAACTGCTCGGGACTACGCGACTGATCTTTGCTGACCAGAAAGATCGACTTGCGGACCTCGGGCTTTTCCTCGAACCACTTCTTGAAGTTGGGCTCGGTACGGTAAGCACCGGCGGTGTCATAGCAGCGGACCCCGCTGGCGTAAGAGAGCCGCAACAGGCGATCCAGGCCGGATGCCCGCCAGCTGCCCTGATTGACAATCGTCACAGAGACGCCAGTCTTGCCGAGCGGCCGCGTGGGCAGCTCGATCGATTTCGCCTGCGCCTCCTGTGCCTGGAGTGAGGAGGCTAGGCTCATCGCGGCGGTCGTCGACAGAGCACTGGCTTGAAGGAATGTGCGGCGGTCGGTCCGGCTGATCTCGTCATGGGACATCAGTCACTTCTCCTCGTGAAAAGAACCTTGAACCCCGGCGCTCAACACGAGGATTTTACCATGAGAGATCCGCTTGCCGCACAGTCCGCTTAGACTCATGTAGAGAACAGATCGTGCAGCCCGGCATCCGAGATCGGGTCGTTTTGGGACGCGTGCCTCAGCGTTTCTGTGACAAGTAAATCTGCGCATCTTTGTGGACGAAGTGTAGGCGTTCACAGGGCGTGATCAGTGAAATCAGGCGGCCTTGATTGAAATCAGGCGGCCTTGATTTTGGCTGTGATGACGGGCAAGAGAGAGGGGATGTCTTGACTACGACGGGAAGCCTCAAAGTACGATGTCAGGTAGTCCAAGAGGTTGCCGCCCTCTTGGCGGCAGGTGGCCACGACCGTCAGCATTCGCTCTACGAACCTGCTCCCCTGCACGCTGTCGGTCCCGCCACTGATTCGACGCCCGATCACCGCGCGCCGCAAC
>JBKQMU010000197.1:0-15058 GCA_052146555.1 Isosphaeraceae bacterium | reverse complement strand
ATTTCAGAGAATCAATGGGTAAATTGGCTATGACGTGGCACCATGATTCTCACTCGGCAGCGAGTCTCGGCCCATTGCGAAAGAAGTTACGTCAAAAACGGGCGAACTACTGTAGAAGATGAGTTTGACGGCTCCGTGGTGGCGCGATGTCTCGCGGCACCAGTGGTTTGTCTTCGTCGTCGCGTCGCTGGGCTGGCTCTTTGACACGATGGTCCAGCAGCTCTTCAATCTGGCACGGCAGCCGGCCGTCACACGTCTTCTGGACGCGTTGCCCGGCGATCCGGCAACCGCCGGCCAAGTCGATGAGTACTGCGGCTACGCAACGACGATCTTCATGCTCGGCTGGGCGTTTGGGGGCATCATCTTCGGCATTCTCGGCGACAAGCTCGGCCGCGCCAGAACGATGCTGATCACCGTGCTCTGCTACTCCGTGTTCACCGGCCTGAGTGCAATTTCGCGGACCGTTGGCGAATTCGGTTTCTATCGCTTTCTCGCTGGCCTGGGCGTGGGCGGCCAGTTCGCCGTAAGCGTTGCGCTCGTCGCCGAGGTAATGCCCGATCGCGCCCGGCCTTATGCACTCGGGGCGCTCCAGGCGCTCTCTTCGGTGGGCAATATGCTGGCGGCGCTTTGCGGCATCGGTCTGGGCTGGCTCGAGGAAACTGGCACGATCGCCAGCGCCTGGCGCGCGATGTTTCTGATCGGCCTTGCCCCTGCCCTGCTCGCCATCCCGATCTTCCTGCATTTGAAGGAGCCCGAAGGCTGGAAGGCGGCGGCCCGGGAAGGCCGGGAACTCTCGACCGGCCCCCGCCCGGCGCAACGGCTGGGCTCGATGTCCGAGCTGTTTGGCGATCGTCGCTGGCGCAAGAATACGATCGTGGGCATGACCCTCGCCTGCGCCGGAGTGGTCGGACTCTGGGGCATCGGCTTTTTCAGCTTCGACCTGATCCGCACGGTCTTCCGCAAGCATTTCGAGTCCCAGGGACTGACGGCGCAGCAGATCGCCGGCATGCTCACCTTCTGCACGGGAATCACATCGCTGGTGCAGAACGCGGGCGCCTTTTTTGGCATCGGAGCATTTACTTATGTGACCGAGCGTATCGGTCGCCGGCCCGCCTTCGCCATCGGATTCCTGCTGGCTGCGCTTTCCACGGCTCTGACGTTCTGGCTGCTTAACGACTTCTGGCAGATTTTCGTGCTCATCCCGATCATGGGCTTCTGCCAGCTCTCGCTCTTCGGTGGCTATGCCATCTACTTTCCGGAGCTCTTTCCCACCCGGCTGCGGAGCACGGGAACTTCCTTCTGCTACAACGTCGGCCGGCTGGTGGCCGCCGCCGGGCCGTCGGCGCTGGGGCTGCTCACCCGCTGGGCCTTCGCTGGTTTTCACGAGCCCATGCGCTACGCCGGTGTGGCGATGTGCCTGGTCTTCTTTCTGGGGCTGCTCGTATTGCCCTTCGCTCCGGAAACCCGCGGGCAAGCTCTTCCGACCTGATTCGCAAGGCGGCCATCGCCGGCGCCAGCGTTCCTAGAGCGGTTCGCTAATGCACTGCTTACATCGATCGAAGGAGCCGGTTGCCGTCATACCTTCTCCCCCTGGGAGAAGGTGCCGCGAAGCGGCGGATGAGGGTCCGGAAGGGCTTGCTCTGGCCTGCCAAATCCCCTCATCCGGCCGTACCGGCCACCTTCTCCCGGGGGAAGAAGGGGATCAGGCGCCGCCCTGTCTGGAACTCAACTGTTAACCGCTCTAAGCAATGAACCCGGGCCGGCTCGAAGATGCCTGACTGTTTCTTTGATCACGTTCTGTCGGCCCCGACCGCGCCGGTGGTCGCCCTTTGGTGTACAATGAGCGCATGGAGACCGGTATCGGAACGTGAATACCGCCCGGGTCAACTTTCTGACGCGGACAGGATATACAGATGAGTCACGAATTCTCCAGGATCGAAGATGCCCTCGCGGCGCTGCGGGACGGCCGGATCATCATAGTCGTCGATGACGAAGACCGCGAAAACGAGGGCGACTTCGTCGTCGCCGCCGACAAGGTGACGCCCGAAACAATTGCATTCATGATCACTCGTGGATGTGGCCAGGTGTGCATGCCCATCTTGCCGGAAGTGGCCGAGCGGCTGCGGCTGCCGATGATGGTCGATCACAACACTGCACCGCACAAGACGCCCTATACCATTCCGGTGGACCATGTTTCAACCGGAACGGGCATCAGTGCGGAGGCCCGCGCGACGACCGTCCGGGCGATCCTCGACCCGGCGACGAAGCCAGGCGATTTCTTCCGCCCCGGGCATCTTTTTCCGCTCGTGGCCAAGGAAGGGGGCGTGCTTCGACGCGCAGGGCACACCGAGGCCGCGGTCGACCTGGCGCGGCTGGCGGGGCTCGTTCCCGCGGGCGTCATCTGCGAGATCACCGACGGGATTGGCATGGCGGGGCGCGAGAAGCTGCACGCGATCGCCCGCGAGCATGGCCTGCCGATCGTCTCGATCGAGGCCCTGATCAAATTTCGCCGCCTGAGCGAAAAACTGGTGACCCGCGTCACCGAGGCCGACTTGCCCACGCGCTACGGGCCGGGACGGATCATCGGCTACCGGGTCCAGCATGAACCGGGCAACGAGCCGATTGCCCTGGTGATGGGAGATCTGCAGACATGTGAGGCGCCTCTGGTTCGGCTGCATTCCTCGTGCTTCACCGGAGACTTGCTCGACTCGCTCCGATGCGATTGCGGCGATCAACTGCACATGGCCCTGGCGATGATGGCCGCCGAGGGCGCCGGGGCCTTGATTTACCTGCCCCAGGAAGGCCGGGGCATCGGCCTGATCGAGAAGATCCGCGCCTACAACCTTCAGGACAAGGGACTGGACACGGTTCAGGCTAACGTCGCCCTGGGCTACCGGGCCGACCTCCGCGACTACGGCATCGGCCTGCAAATCCTCAAGGACCTGGGGCTCACCAAGGTTCGCCTACTCACTAACAACCCCAAGAAGACCGACGCGTTCGTCTATTATGGTTACGACCTCACCGTCGTCGACCAGGTGCCGATCATTGCCCCGGCGGTCGCCGAACGCCAGCGTTATCTCGACGCCAAGCGCGACAAGCTCGGCCATCTGCTTCCCCCCCGTCCCTGCTGCAGCGGCGGAAAGGTCGAAAATGAAGCCAAGGTCAATGGCGCGGGATCGTGCGGCATAGGCGAGTAATCCGGAACGCCCGAGTGGCATTCATGAGCTGGTCTTCACTACTGTGCCCTGCTTGAGCATCGGTCGATGAACCTACCGCTCTAAGCATGTCCCCGAAGGTTTTTTTATCCCATTTACGCCGTCGCCGAGGGGGTGGCGGTTGGCTCGGGCGGAGCGAAGCGACGCCCAGGACGGCGCCGCGAGCCCTGGGTCATTCTGCCCCAGCCACCCGACGCTTGCGTCTTCGCAAGCGCGTCTGCGGAGAGTGGCGCGGAAGCTTGCCCGGCACGCTCACTCTTTGCGTGAGCGTGGCACCCGTGGCCCGCCTGCATTTCGCGACGGGTCGCGTCTCATTCGTCCCAGGCGGGATACTGCGGCGGAGCTGTGCCGTGGCTCTCGAGGACGCGGGGACGCTTCTGCGCGCCAAGCGGCTCGACACGTTCCAGCTTGACGGTGAACTGCCACTTGTCGCCGAAGTCGAACCGGAATGTCATCGTCTGCCCTGGCTCCAGCGGCAGCTCCCCGACCAGCACCTCGTGGGCCCATGGACCCTCGTCCATCTCGTGATGAAAGACGGAGCACTCGGCACCCAAGCGGTCGCGGTAAGTGAACTCGAACAGGTGATCGCTGTCGAACTTGACCGAGCGGAGGATGAGCGCGGCCAGGTCGTCCAGGGTTGCGTCGGAGGGCATGGCGATGAGGCGCCAGACCTGGCCCAGGCTCACCCGAAAGATGAACATCCCCTCGCGCGGCTCCGGGCGCGGGAACTCCAGGTTCCTCTGCCACTCCGGAAAGAACGGCTGGAAAAGAGGCTGCCAGGCCCCGAAACAGGGCTTACGCGACGTCGTCTCCTCATCCTCCTCATCCTCATCCTCATCTTCCTGGGCCTCGTCGAATTCGTCGAGGTACTTCGCCGCGAGTAATGTCATGACGGCGTCGCCGAACGGGACGTGCCTGAGGGCAGCGGGGTGCCACGTCGTGACGGGCCTGGGCGGCTGCTCGACCGCCATGAGCCCGAAGAGGTCCATCAGGGCCAGCAGGTACCAGTTCCGGCTAATCCCAGACAGGTAGATATCCTTGGGCTTGTCGCTGTTGAACTTCCGACCGCGCTCCGGGGTATGCTCCCAGGTGATTAGACACGACGAGAGCAACCCCTCACAGGTCTGACCCCGTTCTCCCACCATCGCCGAGCGGCCAAACCGGAAAGCGGCCTCCATCAGGTTGAAGTACCGCTCGGTAGGGTTGAGCTGGTCCCACTGCATCTTCATGGCCGGGTCGAGGACCAGGCGGGCCTTGGCGCCCGTCCCCTCGACGCGGCTAAGACCGGTGGCCCTGAGCAACAGGTTCAGCCCCTGCATGTAAGGGTGCGACCGAATTTGCGGCCGCTTCAATTCCAGGTTCAGGGGCCGGCTCAGCCGCCGGTCCAGCTCGCCGATGAGCTTGATCGGTATCAGGTTATACTTACCTCCGGCCTCGAACCCGTCCGGCCCCAGGGCGTCCAGGAGCACCTGAAAGTCGTGCAGCACAGGGCCAGGCTGGTCGGCGCTGATGACCTGGTCCCGGAGGACGTTTTCCTGGGCCGTGGTGAGCTTTGGGGGCTCCATGGTCGGGCATCCTCTTGCGCGCTCGGGTGGACGACAGCGACCCGCGACAGCCCGACGCGCCGATGTCTTGCCATCGAGCGTTCAATAGTGACCGGGGTCGGCGCGGTCCTTGCCCGTGGTCGTATCCCACGTCGGTAACCCGCTGCATCATACCTCGGCATTCGTCCGGAGGGAGCGCGTTGGGGATTGATCCGACTTCGGTGGGGCGGATCCCGGGCGCCGGCTGTCGGCGGGTGGCGGGGCTGGAACGAGGAGACGCCCCAGGACGGCACCGCGAGCCCTGGGGCACTAAGCCCAACGGCACTTGGAACTTTTGTACATTTAGGCTGATGAATCCGAGACTGAACTTGTGAATCGGAACCGAATGCGTTAAGGTTTGTCGATCATTTCCCGGACGTTCCCTCGCCGTCGAGTCAAGAGCACGGATGCCGTTCTTCGCGTCCTTAATTGCGTGCGTGATCTTCATCCTCATTAGACCTGCGCTGGAAGCTCATGCGCAGACGGCGAACGCATCGCCACAGGCCACGACAGTTTCCGGGGTTTCGCCCAGCCCTCAGCGACCGGCGCTTGTTATTCCACCCGGCTTGCCTCGATATGATCTGGCCATGAGGATCGATGTTGCCGGCCGTTATGTCAAAGCTCGAGAGCGGGTCGTTTTCACAAACTGCTCCAATGTAGCTGTCAGCGAGCTGGTCTTCCACGTCTACCCGCGCTATAAGGTTCCGGACCAGGATCGGCTCAAGCTGGCCAAGACGATGGAGGTTCTCCGTCTTAGCCCCGAGGAAGCCCTTGACGGGGTTGGCCAGCGCATGAGAGTTGAGCAGGTATTCCAGGGGCAACGACGATTGCCGTTTGAGTTCGATCCCAAGGACGGCACGATCCTGATCGTACCGTTAGCCCGGATGGTGCCACCGGGAGGGCGGGTTGCTATTGAGCTCGAATTCTCAGTCGACTTACCCGACATCTGGGGTCGCTGGGGACAGCATGAGGGAATCACTTTCCTTCTGAACTGGTACCCGGTGCTGGCCCATCACGACGATCGAGGCTGGCAACGAACGCCTTTTGTACCCTGGCATCAGCCATGGTACCAGGAGGCCGGCCATTATTCGGTTCTCGTCGATCTTCCCAGCGATCAGGTCGTTGCCTCGTCGGGGCGCATCACCGAGTGCAAGAAGTGCCCCGACGGCTGGCAGCGGCTTGCCATCACGGCAAGTCCTGCACGCGACTTCGCGCTGGTTTGCTCGAGCCGTTTCCGGACTTGGGAGCGGACTGTGGGCTCGACCTTGGTTCGCGTTCACGGCCTTCCCGAGCACGAGAGCAACGCCCGACGGGCGCTCGACTATGCCTGCGAGGTTATTCCCCTCTACGAGAAGTGGTTCGGCCCCTACTGCGATAGTGAGTTCGAGATCGCTCCCTCATTCTTCGGCTGGAACGGGAATGAATGCTCCGGACTGGTGTTGCTCGACGACCGGGTCATGCGGCTCTCATCCGCCGGACATCGATATATTGATCATCTAGTCACCCATGAAACGTGTCACCAATGGTGGTGGAATACCGTCGGCACTAATGGATATGCAGAAACGTTCATGGATGAGGGCCTGGTCAACAGCTTCACAGCGCTGCGGTTGGATGCGAAGTATGGCCGTAATGCCCCGCTGATCACCTGGCCCGAGGGACTTACCTGGATGCCCACGATCGGCCGCGAGGACCTACGCCTGGCCGGCTACTATGGCTGGCGAACCAAAGGGGGAAGCGGCCCGGTCATCCAGGATCTCGACGCGATGGGCAATCTCAACAAACTCTTCAGCCTGGCCTACGATCGAGGCGGCAAGGTTGTCGAGATGATTCATAACCGACTGGGTGACGAGCGCTTCTTCGCGTTCTTCCACCAAGTCTACCTTGCTTACGCCTTCAAGACACTGTACTACGCCGACCTCAAGCGCGAGCTGATTGCGTTCGATCCTCAGGGCGACTGGGCTGGCTTCCTGGAGAACTGGCTTGAGAAGCACAACGAAACCGACTGGGCCCTCGACAAGGTCCAAGTTAACGTGCCCAGCAAGATCGATGCGGATGTGCGCCAGGTTACCGTCGAGCTGAGCCAGCGCGGCCAGATTACCGAGCCGACGATCGTACTTTGCCGCTGTCCTGATGGTGAGCTGCGGGTCCCGATCTGGCCCGAGAAAAGTCGTTATGAGGTGCCTGGCGCACAGGTTCAGCGCCAGGGAGAGCGATGGGTCGTGACCATGGATGCACCGGGGGAGCCCTCGCAGATCGAGGTCGACCCCGACCATGCTCTGCTAGACGCACGGCCGGATAACAACCGCTGGAAGCCCGAGATTTCCTGGAGGCTTACGCCGTTACTGACCCCCCTGGACCTCTCGCCCCAGTTTCAGGCTTATGATCGCGTCTCGGTCGTAGCTGGACCCTTCGTGGATCAGTACGCTCGAGCGGGACTCAAAGCTGCAGTGCAGCGGATCAATCGCTGGCAGGTCGTCGGCTGGGCGGGAACAGAGCCAGCGCTTCGCGAGGCGATCTTCGGAGGTGAGGCTACGCTGTTTCATACCCCCGCGCCTGGCTGGGCGACAGGATTCTTCTATGAGGAGGGATTGTACAACTTCTATAACGACAAGCGACACTCTGGAGGTCGCTTTTACCTTCGCAAGCGGCTGGTCGAGTCATCAAGCTTCATCGTCGACGACCCCGTTTTCTTCGAGCTCTACTATGGCCTGGGCAACGAGTTTTGGCCAGGAGATGACGGCCGTCCGGTCAACCAATATCTCGGAGCCGTGGGCGCACGCTACCGCCAGAACACCCAGTTCCCTTACTGGGACCCCGTACAAGGAGAGATCTTCGATCTGGCCGCTGAGTACGGCAATAACCTGCTGGGCTCAACTCTGCAGTACGCTCGGGTCGTGGGACAGTACGGGCTGGTACGCAAGGTCCCTGAATCGTGGGGAATCCTGCCGAACAGCCGCTTTGCGCTTCGGGCTTACGGCGGCTGGTCCTGGCCCGGATCGGCTGCGCTTTTCCGCCTGGGGGGCGGCCAGCGGCTGCGTGCATTGGATCTTACCTCGTATGAAGGGTCATCCGTCTGGCTTCTGACTGCTGAATGGCGATTCCCGATCTGGCGGGAGATCAACCACGACGTGCTTGATCATGTTCTCACATTTCGCCATCTATATGGTGCAGCGTTTTATGACGTTGGACAGTCATTCCTGGCTGGCCGCTGGGGACCGATCGTCCATGGACCCGGGTTTGGCTTACGCTGGGACGTGCTGCTCTTTTCTTTCCTCGAGCGCGCCACTCTCCGGTGCGATATTGCCCAGCCCATTGGCGTTCGCGGTGGCCCTGTCATCTGGTTTGGCATCAACCAGGTCTTCTGAACCCAGCTCCAGCCCTCAGAAAACGTGCGGAGCGCGACCTCTGGCACCGGCGCCGTAACCACAGGTTCTACCCGGGAACCTCAAGAATTCTTGCGCTTTGTTCATCAATTCTTCTTGAGACTTAGGAAAATTAAGCGATTTCGACCAGAAAACTCTGGACATCAAGCGCGCTGGCTAGGATAAGCTGCCATCGTAGACAAACCTGCTGCCTGGCTGGAGGCAAGCCGGGTACGAGATTTGGTCCTAGCGACATCTGAGTTTCGGCATATGAGTGCCGGAGAAAGTGGAGTTCCATGAGCAAAAGTCAAGGTCGAGCCCAGACACCTGGGAAAGGGCATGGACACGGGCACGGGCATGCCCGCAAGAATGGTCACCCGCGCGGTCCGTTGCCACAGCCCGTCTTCGGCGAACCCACGTTCAGTGAAGATGGCGTGACGCCCGATCCTACGGGGTTTGACGTACAGCATGCTTCGGACGATGACTTGTACAAGGAACTGGGAGACTCCATCTCACATGATACGGTGAGCTTCCCACCGTCGCGGCTGCAGCCCAATGAGCTCTATACTCTGGAAACCGCATTCGGGCCACGCGGTCCGCAGATCAGGCAAGTCATTGAGAAGCAAGGGCAGATTGTCTTTCACGCCGTCGGCGATACCGGAGCTGTGACGGAACGCAAGTATCGGAGCGAGATCCGCGCGTCGGATCAGATTTGCGATGATGCCCATTCTTCCAGCGAGGCTGATCGACCCGTCTTCTTTTACCATCTGGGTGACGTGGTCTACAACTTTGGCGAGGCCCGCTACT
This sequence comes from Isosphaeraceae bacterium, assembly GCA_052146555.1. GTDB lineage: Bacteria > Planctomycetota > Planctomycetia > Isosphaerales > Isosphaeraceae > Aquisphaera. Next base: position 6,091 of record JBKQMU010000197.1, on the reverse strand, counting down.
ACTACGACCAGTTTTACGATCCTTATCGCAATTATCCTGGGCCGATCTTTGCCATCCCTGGAAACCATGACGCGTTTATCGTGCCGGATACCGCCGAGGCGGATTTCCCTCTGGTCACGTTTACCCGCAACTTCTGCTCGGAGCATGCCGTCATTACGCCGGAAGCAGGCTCGCTGCACCGCACGGCCATGACCCAGCCCGGCGTCTATTTCACGCTTGACGCCCCGTTTGTCCGGATCATCGGGCTCTTCAGCAACGCGCTCGAGGATCCTGGGCTACTCTCGAGTGAAAATGGGAAATGGCCCGGTGTGCCGAACATCCAGATTGATTTCCTGCGAGCGCAGCTCCAGCGCGTGCTCGATGAGAAGTACCAAGGAGCTGTGCTCATCGCCACCCACCACCCGCCGTTTGCGTACGAGCCCAAATCGGATTCCGGGTATTCAGGCGGGAACCACTCCAGCAGCTCAGCGATGCTGCGCGAGGTGGACGCCGTCTGCAAGCAGGTCGGCTTCTACCCCCACGCTTACCTCGCGGCTCATGCTCATAACTACCAGCGCTATACCCGGACGATCGAGCTCGGGGGTAAGAAACTTGAGGTTCCATTCGTCATTTGCGGCAGCGGCGGTCACAACATCAACCGGCTTGTCCGTCCGCGTCAGGGTCAACCGGCACAGCTACCCCAATATGGCTCGGACGTCAGCTACATGGAAAAGAACCCCGTCATCACCTCACGAGGCCTGTCGATTGAGAAATATGACGATCGCAACTACGGCTATCTCCGCATCACCGTCGACAAGGAGACCCTTCAAATCGCTTTCCATCAGGTGGAGAGCACTAGCCTTGCCCAGTCCCGCTTCGATCTGGTGACTGTCGATCTGGCCGGTCATCGCCTGGCGCCAAACTGAAGCACGCGAAGTGCTAGCCCGCTCTTAATTCATAGATATATAAATGTAATCATATCAGCGCAATTGGCTCAGAGGCCGGGCAAGCCTGCCTGCGAAGCGGGTGCCTGTGACCATGCTTCGAGGCAGTCCGTTGTCCGATGGGTCCCCTCCGCGCGCCGCGGCGAACTCGGACGCTGGCCGTCATCACGGCCGACCGCTCTGGACTTTCATCGGTACATCTTTCCTGAGCTTTCCTGACGCGAGGGCACCATACAAAACTCCGAAAATGAAGTATGGTGTTTCCAGATTTGTCGGAACTCCGAGTGAATGCTGGACTGCGACCGATCCACCGGGGTAGCCTAGAGCGGTCGGAGTCCGACCCCGAGGGGCATCCGAACGCCGCGCGGAACGCGGGCTCCGGGCATTCGCGGAGGCAGGCCGTGTCCGATCCCGGTGCATCGGCCAACGACTACGACGTCTTCCTGTCGTACGGCACGCCCGACCGGGAGTGGGTTCGTGGACTGAAAGCCGAGCTCGAAAAGTTTGGTCTCACGGTCTTCCAGGACGGGCGCGATCTGAGACCAGGCGACAACTGGGTCCTCGGCCTCAGCGGGGCGATGCTCCACAGCCGATCGATGGCGCTGGTGCTCACGGCCGAGACGCTCCACCGCAAGTGGGTCGTGCCGGAGTGGACCTCGTTCCTCGCCGCCCATGGCCCGACCTCCGGCCGGCTCGTGCCGATCCTGCTCGAAGATGTCGCCCTGCCGCCGTATCTCAATGCGATCCAGGCCATCAACGCTCGGGACCTCGACACCGCCCGCGTCGCCCGCGAGCTGATCGATCTGGTGGGCCGCCGCGGCGCGCTGCCCGAGGGCGACGTCCGCACGCTCTACTTCGGCCAGCACCTGGTCTTCGTGCTGGAGCTGGAGGGTGATGCGGTAACCATCAACGACTCGACCGGCCGCGCGCCCCGGACGCACCCGGCGCCGTGGCGCGTTGAGGCCCGCTTCACCGTTGCCCGCATCGAGTTCGCCCGGTTGACCCGCGAGCCGGTCGGCGATGATCGCTCCCGCGCTGAGCTGCACGGCCACGCCGCCACGCTCGGCGGGTTGCTCTTTGACCTGCTGTTCGATGCCAAATCGCTCGAGCTACTGCACGCGGCGACCATCCCCGGCCAGCCCCGGCCGCTGGTCACGATTCGCAGCGACGACGACCTCGTGCTGTCGCTCCCCTGGGAGCTGCTCCACCACGACGGCCGGTTCCTGGTCCACGATGGCGACTTCGACCTGGTCCGCTCGATCCCCCGCGCCGTCGGCCCCGGCGCATTCCTGCAGCCGCCTGCCGGCAAGTTTGCGCTGGTGGTCAACGTCTCCGCCCCTGAGGGGAGCGGCCTGGACTACGAGGCAGAGAGCTACCGCCTGACCCGTGCCTTGACCGACCACTGCGAGCTAACCCCGACCGAGCTGGGCACGCTCGACGACCTGGTGCAGACGGTTGCCGCCAAGAAGCCCACCGGCATCCACTTCTCCGGACACGGGGGTCCGGGCGTACTCAGCTTCGAGGACGACGAGGGGCGCGCGCGGCCGGTCGCGGTGGGCGAGCTGACAAGCGAGCTGAGGAAGAACGCTCCGGAGGGTCTGCTGCCGCCGTTTTTCTACCGGGCAAACTGCCACGGCAACGACCCGGCCGCGCTCAAGGAGGGCCAGCCAGGCGTCGAGAGCCTGGCGGCTCGGCTGCACCGCGAAGGCGTGGCGCAGGTGGTCGCCTACGCCGGCCCGATCCTTGATGTGCTGTCGACCGAGGCCGAGGCCACACTCTATGCCGAGATCGCCGCCGGGCACACCACCCGATTCGCCGTGCGGCGGGCGCGCGAGGCCATGACCCGCGCCCCGGCCCTGGCCCGCTCGGTCTACCGCGAGGCGACGGCCGCCACCGCGGCTCAGGCGGCGCGGGATTCGCACCCGCTGGCCTGGTCGCAGCTTGTCCTGTACCATCGCGGGGCCGACCACCCCTTGAGCCCGCCACCTCCGCTCGGCAAGCCGCGGCCGGTGTCGCAGGTGCCCGATCGCGAGTTCCTCGACGCCGGCACCCGGCGGATCCTGACGACCGGCTTCATCGGCCGCCGCACCGAGCTGCACCGCCTGCGCCGTCGGCTCCGCGAGGGCCAGCGCGTGTTCGTGCTCCAGGGCCTCGGCGGCCTGGGCAAGTCCACGCTGGCGCTGCACATGGTCCGCGACCTGCTCCACGCCGGCGACGACCTCTGCCCCCTCTGGTGTCAGGACGCCGAGAAGGCCGAGACCTCTGAGAAGATCGCCGAGGCCCTCGGCGACCAGCTCTTGGAGTATGGCCGCAACCGGTTCGGCGCTGGCTGGGACGAAGTCGTCCGCGAGGTGGACCGGCTCGCGGGCGACGACCCTGCCCAGCGGTTTGAATGCTTCTTGGACAGGCTGCTCTCGAAGGTCGAGCGCCTGGTCGTCTATCTCGATAACCTCGAATCCCTCCTGTTCGGCCCGGGCGACGACGGCGACGGCCCTCCCGATCCGGCCGCGTTCGGGCAGTGGCGTACGGCGGCCCTGGCGGCCCTCTGGTCGGTGCTGGACCGGTTCGCGCGCGGAACGGACAAGTTGCACGTCGTCGCAAGCTGCCGTTACCGTCACGACGACTTCCGCAAGGCCCTCGTCCCGGTCCCCCCACTGCCTGACGATGCCCTGTTCCGGCTCATGGGCTGGTTCGACGGGCTGCGCCGGCTCTCCACCGGGTCGCGAGCCCGGCTGGTCGAGCGCCTGGCCGGACACCCCCGGGCGGTCGAGTACGCCGACGACTTGATTCAGAAGGCCCTGGAGGACTGGGAGGACACCCGCGGTCCGTGGCGGCTTCCCGACCCGCCCACCGCCGACGATCTGGAGCGGGAGTGGTCCGAGCTGGTCGAGCCGGCCTTGCCCCGGGTCGAGTCCAAGCTCTGGGACAACCTCCTGCTGGGTGCGATCTGGGACCGCGTCCTCGACGAAAGCGCCCGCCACATGTTGTTCCGCATGACCCTGCTCCGCCAGCCCTGGGAATGGGACCTGGTGCGCGAGCTGGGCGAGGAGGGCGAGCCACCTGAGCGAGCGGAGGTGACCGCCGGCCGGCTCCGCCGCACCTCACTGCTCGAGCAGGTGGATTTGCTCCTGGAGACCGAATTGGTCCGCCATTTCACGATCCATCCGGCGACCGCCCAGTTCGTCGCTCGGCGCTTCGGCGCCGACCCCGCGCTGCGTCTGGCCGCCCATCGCCGCGTGGGGACCTACTACGAAGCTCGGGCGCAGACGTCACGGTACCTCGAGGACGGCATCGAGGCCGGCCATCACCTGTTCCAGGCGGGAGAATACGCTCGGTCGTACGAACTTCTGGGAGAGGTGTCGAGCTGGCTGCAAAATCGTGGCCGCGTTCGCGAGGGGCTGCACCTCATGAAGCCCTTCCTGGCCCAGCCCGTCCGGGCGGCGATGACGCCAGATCGGGTCGGCGGAGTGCTGGGGACCGTCGGCCTCGCCTACGCCGACCTGGGCCAGGTGGAGCGGGCCATCGGTTTCTACGAGCAGGCCCTGATCATTCATCGCGCGATCGGCAGTCGGCAAGGTGAGGGGAGCGTCCTCGGCAACCTGGGCAGCGCCTTCTACCGCCTGGGCCAGGTGGAGCGGGCCATCGGCTTCCACGAGCAGGCCCTGATCATTCATCGCGAGATCGGCTATCGGCAAGGCGAGGGGAACGCCCTCGGCAACCTGGGCCTCGCCTACGCCGACCTGGGCCAGGTGGAGCGGACCATCGGCTTCTACGAGCAGGCCCTGATCATTGATCGCGCGATCGGCGACCGGCAAGGCGAGGGGACCACCCTCGGCAACCTGGGCCTCGCCTACGCCGACCTGGGCCAGGCGAAGCGGGCCATCAGCTCCTTCGAGCAAGCCCTGATCATTCATCGCGAGATAGGCAATCGGCAAGGCGAGGGGAACGCCCTCGGCAACCTGGGCAGCGCCTTCTACCGCCTGGGCCAGGTGGAGCGGGCCATCAGCTTCCACGAGCAGGTACTGATCATTCAGCGCGAGATAGGCGACCGGCAAGGCGAGGGGAACGCCCTCGGCAACCTGGGCCTCGCCTACGCCGACCTGGGCCAGGTGGAGCGGGCCATCGGTTTCTACGAGCAGGCCCTGGTCATTCATCGCGAGATAGGCAATCGGCGCGGCGAGGGGAGCACCCTCGGCAACCTGGGCATTGCCTACGCCTCCCTGGGCCAGGTGGAGCGGGCCATCGGTTTCTACGAGCAGGCCCTGATCATTGATCGCGAGATCCGCGACCGCCGGGGCGAGGGGACCAGTCTCGGCAACCTGAGCCTCGCCTACGCCGCCCTGGGCCAGGTGGAGCGGGCCGCCGACTTGTTGGAGCAGGCGCTGCGGATCGGGCAGGAGATCAAGGCCCCGGACATCGTTCAGTTCGTCAGCTCGCAACTGGAGCGGCTGCGAGCTGTACCGACGCGCAGTAGCTTGGTCGGCTCGATGGTTCACTTCGTCAGCTCGCAACTGAAGCGGCTGCGAGGAGGCGGGGGCGAGGCACGACCCGGCAGCGGGGGGTAGTGGCAGCAACGGTGCGAAACCTGTCCTTCCGTGCCATTTCTTTATGGTTCATGCGAGAGCGAGCCACAAGTCGAATAAAGTAAGTGGGCCTCTTCGGAAAGCCGCTGCTTTCCGTGAGAGAATCGCCCCCTTGGACGCGAGCGCTGTGCGGCCTGAGCAGATGTCGGACTTCCTTCGTTTATCGATTGCCAGTTGGAGTTGACGCGCTCTACCAAACGGCACTCGAGTCCAGCGGCCCGCAGGCTCCAACCTTGACGCCGGTCTGGTCTTCGGGGCGATGCCGTCGGCGTTCGCCTTGATCCGCGATCGATTCGTCCCCTACGATGGTAGTACTCAATTTGCAATCGTCTCGCGCTGATGGCCACATCGACCTCTCCAGGCAACCTGGGACGGGCTAGCGCTTGGTCGCCTTTGCACCGGAGGGTTTCTCTTATTGGAACCGCTCATGCTCACCCTGGCGTCGCTCGCCCAGATCATCCTCATCAACACCGTGCTCTCTGGCGATAACGCGCTCGTCATCGCCATGGCCGCCAGGCATCTTCCGGAACCAGACCGCCGGACCGCCATGATTTGGGGAGTGTCCCTGGCAGTCGCACTGCAGCT
>JBKQMU010000196.1:0-17165 GCA_052146555.1 Isosphaeraceae bacterium | reverse complement strand
TGGAAAGGCATTGTCGTTTTCGAGTGAGCGCTTCTCCGAATTCCATCATCTCGTTTCGTGGCTTGTTTTACAGGGCGCAAGCCACTGTCAGCCATATGTCAATCTTCGTATCACGCTTGTTTTAGGTCTAAACGGCCCAGTCATTGCACCCGGCGAGCCCGCAGAGGAGCGATCAGACCTCGGCGAGGTGATCCTGAGAAACCGGCTTCATTCGGCTCTGTCGCGACTTAATCCGAGAATTCCCGAAACCGCGTTGGAGGAGGCTCTCCGCAAGGTCACGCGGGCCGAGACGCCTGGCCTGGTCGTCAGCAACCACCGTTTCCACAAGCTGATCACCGACGGGGTGGACGTTGAGTACCGGCGTCCGGACGGCTCCATTGCCGGAGACAAGGTCTGGCTGTTTGACTTTGACCAGCCGGATCGGAATGACTGGCTGGCGGTGAGTCAATTCACAGTCATTGAGAACAAGCACAACCGCCGCGCCGACTTGGTCGTCTTCGTTAATGGCATCCCTCTTGCGGTGCTGGAGCTAAAGAACCCAGGCGATGAGAACGCCACGGTCAAGGGAGCCTTCAATCAGCTTCAGACCTACAAGAAAGACATCCCGAGTCTGTTCGCGTTCAACGAGGTGATGGTCATCTCCGATGGCCTGGACGCCCGGGTTGGCACGATCACAGCCGACTGGGAACGGTTCATGCCCTGGCGAACCATTGACGGGATTGAGGTTGCCCCTCCGCACACTCCGCAACTGGAAGTCTTGCTCAAGGGAATCTTCGCCAGAGAACGGTTCCTGGATTTGATCCGCCACTTCATCGTCTTTGAGGTTGACGGCCCGACCATCCGGAAGAACCTGGCCGGGTACCACCAGTACCATGCCGTCAACAAGGCTGTCGCTTGCACGGTTCGCTCTGCTTCGCCTCAGGGTGACAAGCGGGCTGGGGTGATCTGGCACACCCAAGGGAGCGGCAAGAGCCTGACGATGGCTTTTTACGCCGGCAAGATCATCGCGCACCCCGCGATGGCGAACCCGACGCTGGTTGTGCTGACGGATAGGAACGACCTGGATGATCAACTTTTCGGCACGTTCTCTACCTGCCAGGAGCTACTGAGGCAAGCACCGGCCCAGGCCGAGGACCGCGACAAGGTGAAGGAACTGCTCAAGGTCGCCTCGGGCGGGGTCATCTTCACCACGATCCAGAAGTTCCTTCCGGAGGCGAAGGGCGGCAAGTATCCGCTCTTGTCCGATCGCCGCAACATCGTGGTCATAGCCGACGAGGCGCATCGCAGCCAGTACGACTTCATAGACGGCTTCGCCCGCCACATGCGAGACGCCTTGCCCAATGCCTCGTTCATCGGCTTCACAGGCACGCCGATTGAACTGACGGACAAGAACACCAAGGCCGTTTTCGGCGATTACATTGACGTTTACGACATTCAACGGGCCGTTGAGGACGGGGCTACGGTCCGAATTTACTATGAAGGCCGGTTGGCCAAGATAGAACTGGACGAGGCCGAACGGCCGAAGCTGGACGAGGACTTTGAGGAGGTTACCGAGGGCGAGGAGCTAGACAAGAAAGAGAAGCTCAAGAGCAAGTGGGCTCGCCTGGAGGCACTGGTTGGCGCCGAGAAGCGGATCAAGCTCGTCGCCGAGGACCTCGTGAACCACTTTGAGCAGCGGCTGGCCGCGATTGACGGCAAGGGAATGATCGTCTGCATGAGCCGACGGATCTGCATTGACCTGTACGACCAGATCATCAAGCTCCGCTCACACTGGCACGAGGAAGACGACAAACGAGGAGCTATCAAGGTCATCATGACCGGCTCGGCCAGTGACAAGCTGGAATGGCAGCAGCATATCCGAAACAAGCCCCGCCGCGAGGCCCTCGCAAAGCGGTTCAAGGACCCCGACGACCCCCTCCGGCTGGTGATTGTTCGCGACATGTGGCTGACCGGTTTTGATGCTCCCTGTCTGCACACGATGTATGCTGACAAGCCCATGCGCGGCCACGGCTTGATGCAGGCAATCGCTCGGGTTAACCGGGTGTTCCGAGACAAGCCCGGTGGCTTGGTCGTGGATTACCTCGGGCTGGCCGATCAACTCAAGAAGGCCCTCTCACACTACACAGGCGGCGACCGGGGCGAGGTGGGCATTGATAAGAGCGAAGCCATCGCCAAGATGCTGGAGAAGCACGAGATCATCGTGGGAATGCTCCACGGCTTCAACTACTCGGCCATCTTCAGCGATAACCCGGCCGCACGGATCGGCGTCATCAGCGCCACGATGAACCACATTCACGAGCAGGACCACCAGGCGGGCAAGACCGACCAGACCGACAGCCTGGCCGCTCGGTTCATCAACGAGGTGAGTCTGCTCTCCAAGGCGTTTGCTCTGGCTGTACCCGCCGACGAGGCGTTGCAAATCCGAGACGAGGTCGGTTTCTTCCAGGCTGTCAGAGCCGGGCTGGTCAAGTACTCCGGGATCGGTGCCAAGTCGCCGGAGGATCTAGACCACGCGATCCGTCAGCTTGTGTCCAAAGCGATTGCGACCGACCGCGTGATTGACATCTTTGCCGACGCCGGCCTGAAGAAGCCCGAAATCTCCATCCTCTCTGACGAGTTCCTGGCCGAGGTGAACGGCCTTCCGCACAAGAATCTTGCCCTGGAGCTTCTTCGCAAGCTCCTCAACGACGAGGTCAAGGCCCGCTCCCGCAAGAATGTGGTGGAGGCCCGCTCGTTCCTGGAGATGCTGGAAAAGACGATCAAGCTCTACCAGAACCGCTCCATTGAGACCGCCGAGGTTATTGCCAAGCTTATTGAGCTGGCCAAGGAAATGCGAGAGGCCCACAAGCGGGGCGAGAACCTGGGCCTGACCGACGACGAACTGGCGTTCTATGATGCTTTGGAGGTGAACGACAGCGCCGTGAAGGTCCTCGGCGATGAGACCCTCCGCACCATCGCCCGCGAACTGGTGGACGCCGTTCGCAAGAACGTCACGATAGACTGGGCCGTGAAAGAAAGCGCCCGAGCCAAGATGCGGACCATCGTCAGGCGTTTGCTCCGCAAGTATGGCTACCCGCCCGACAAGCAGGAGAAGGCGACACAGACCGTGATTGAACAAGCCGAGTTGCTGTGCCGGAACTGGGCGGCGTGATCGTTTGGAGAGCTGAGAGCCAAGCCAAATTGGCGGGACATGCTATGCACACGTCGCCAAATTGGCGGGACTCAATAGCCTCGGCGTGTCGCTGCTGAGTTTTTTGGGCCGGTTCCAAGTATTTTCTCGCGGCACGACGCGAAGGTCACAGGATGAGAAAAAAAGCAACGGCGCGGCCTTTTCGCTACAGTCTGTGCCGAACGACATCACCTCAGATCCTGGCTAACTCCGCCGACCACCCAAGATCCGGGAAGCGATGGAGTTCGCCTTCGGCTGCCTTGCTCATATCTCGAAACGATCGCGATGTCTGCTTGTGACAGGCTGCATCGTAAGTCTTTCCAGGAAAAGTTGTTATATCTGTCACTAACCCCCCTTGGCCGACATTATACGAACTTTATTCTGTTGTACGAATGATAAGTTTAGGTTAACCAAAAAGACAACGACGGGTCCCGAAAAACTTCCGCTTTTTCGTTGGAGCTACTTGGCAAACCGTTTGCCCGCTGGAGCGTGCTGCTTCGCTGCCTCGTGATGAGGAGAAAACTCATCAACGCCAGCGTGAAACTTCATATTCCTGCCAGCGATGACCACTGATCATCACCCACCCAGACATCGTCTTCGGACAGAGCACACGAATTTCGAAAGATGTTGGCTACACCTCTTCAGAGGCAATTGGCAACCGGGGACAGTCCCTGGCGCTGGTTGGCGAGGAGGTGAGACAATGTTACCCAACAGTTCTGCAACCGAGTCGGTCCGCTCAGACGGGCTTTTGATTGACATCAAGTGTGTAGCGGCGATGCTCGGGCGATCCCCTCGCTCAATCTACCGAGACGACTCTGCTGGGCGCATGCCCAAGCCCATCAAACTCGGTGGTTCCAAGAAGTGGCGCGAGGCCGAGGTGCGGCAATGGATTGAGGCCGGGTGCCCCAACCGTCAAAAGTGGGAGACCAGCCGAAAGGCGTCCAGCCCGGCGAAGGCCGGATAAACCTCCCACGAGGTAGCGCGGGGCTGTTGAGAGACGGCCCTGCGGTCCTCGCGCGTGGGCGTAACTTGCTTCACCGCCACGGTGGCGTTGACACCGGTCGGACCGCCTGCGGTCCTCGCGCGTGGGCGTAACTTGCTCGCTGCTGAAGGTGGGGTCCAGATCGGGCGGGCCTGACAGTTCGCACTCCGAGTACTCTCCGTCAGAGGGGGCGCGCAGGGCGAGCTTCACCGACTGAGTCTGCCCGACGAGAAGGACAACATCGGGGGGTGAGCGAGCGGCTTCTGGCTTCGGTGGCCGTCCCGGGGCTGTCTCAATCGCTATCTACGAAGATTTCACCTCAACCATTCGGGTGAGTTCACGATCGCCAAGGTCTACTCGCACAACAGTGAGAAGAAGAGCCTGCTGCTGGAAGCGGCCGATCGGGCGAGGCCTGATTAGACCGCCAATTTGGCGGCGAGACCGGCCTGCTCACGCCTCTGTTTGGTGAATCAATGTCACGAAGATCAAAGAGACGGAAACCTGCCCATCAGGAGGAGGCCATGGTCGTATGGCAGCCAAAGGGATTCGTCCCGAGCGACCATCTACCGCAGCACCTCCATCGCTACGCCGACTACGCGCGCTTCTACGTCGGGATGATCATCCATTTCACGCACCGCAAGAACAGAGCAAAGCACGAGGACAGGCGGTGGGCACGGCTGAGCCACAGGGTGGCGAGTCGGTACTTTCCCGACACGGGCACCTACAAGGCTATCAGAGATGCATTAATCGCAGCGAAAGTCATTGAATGGGATCGCGTGTACGAAGTCGGCATTCAATCCATGGGCTACAAGCTGGGCACACTATACCGGGAATCTCCGATCGTTGAGACAAGGATCACCGGGAAAGCAGCGTATCACCTTCGTAAGAAGCACGGCGATCGGCTCAACATACGCCAACGGCGACTTTGCGAAGTCGGACGATACCTGCTGGGCTGGCTGTGCAGGGTTCGCGTGAGCCGCTACGCACCAAAGGCCCTACATCACGTCCTGGTGATGCATAACAGCTACCAGGTACAGCTAAGAAACCTTCAGGGGCTGGCCGACCCCCGCAGCACGTTTCTCATGCCCTTGAAACGGGATCGTTTTGGTCGCATTCACACGCCTGTCGCACATGGTTGGAAAGGGTTCCGTGGATTCTTGACCATCGGGCGGTCGCACCTGGTGGGACTGGATATACGAAACTCCCAACCCCTGATCTTTGGGCTTGTGCTACGCCAGATAGCCGCAAACGAAGGCAAGATACCGGAATCGCTCATACAGCGAGAGACAGAGCAATTGACACCTTACCTTGACCTAATACCAGCAGAACCAATCCAAGAATCCCCGAAGAATCCCGGCAGAACCGAACCAACCAAGACGCAGAGCAAAGCGTCATCAGGCCAAGTAACAAGGAGAAGAAGAAACAAGCAAGGAAACCAAAGGCTCACAATCAAACCAGAGCACAAACCAGCAATACATCCATAATGACTCAGGAAATGCTGTTACTTAGAGCTATTGATACAACCGTTTCTAAAGCACAGGAAACAACTTACGAGCAATCATCAGCCAACGTCAATATGACGCAAAATGCGCATCAATCAACGGACATGCATGCGACTCAAGACGAGCCTCTACTGCGGGGTATTACTGGGTTAGCGCCTGATGAGCCGTTTCCTGCCCACCAGGAGAGCTTTGCAGAAGAAGTGGATCGCTACGTCCGGCTTTGCGAGGAGGGCCAATTCTACGATTGGATGATGAAGGAGTTTGGAATCCCGAGCGAGGAGCGTAGCAGGTTCAAGGGCCGAGTTTTCAAGTACGTGATGTTCGGCAGGCCCGAAAGATGCCGTCACTCCAACGAATGGAAGCGGTTTGAGAAGGCGTTTCCGCAGATCGCCAAGTTGATCACCGAGGTCAAACGGGAGTATGGATACAAGATCGTTGCTCACCTGTTGCAGCGCGTGGAGTCCAGCCTGATGATCAACCGGATATGTCGGCGTCTTATGGAGGGCCACCCAGAGATTCCCGCACTGACCATCCACGACTCAATTCTGACAACCAGAAAGCATGTCAAACTGGTCAGAAAGATCATCCAGGAAGAGTTCCTCCGCATTGGCCTACGTCCAACGCTCCAGGAGGAGGATTACGCTCGGATTCCTCCGCCGATGCCCACTCGCCGGGCTGAGAAGCGTTCCCGCAAGACGCCTCCCGCACCGCGCAATGAAACCGCACTCGCCGAAGTATGCGACCATGTCTCGGATGACCAAGACTCCTGGGACTTGGGATGGGCAGAGGAGGAAGAGTCATCAAGACCGTGGTCTGAACCGTCCTCGTCAGGCGATCGGCCGAGCCTGCCCGAGCAAGCTAGCCTGGCCGCAAAGACACGAGGCTGGGCGGCAGACGCAACTTAAGCACAGCGACAGCGAGCGGATCGCGTCATAGCATGTCGGGCTGGCCGCTTCAACGTATGGCCTAACACCCAGCTCAAGCACCGTCCCCTCGCACGACTCTGGCCGGCAATCTGGGGCTTCTGGGTCCCACAGGTGATTGAGCGCTCAGGACGGGCTTACCGTTTTGACGTGGGATATATTGCGAACCACGAATTCTTACCTAGGAATGGACACCTGGTTTTCTTGAATGGTCGCGCTGGAACGGCCAACAGGTGACATTTCCTGTCTTCCTCAAACCAAGCTCATGTTGCCAAGAATCTATTTCGTATCGTTAGCGAGGCCACCGGTACAGAACCTGGTACGGAATTCAAGGCAAAGTCCGGGTTTCAGCCCTGAAAACCCTGGAGATTCCCTGGATTTTGTGTCTCGCGTCCTGCTCGACACGCAGGAGGTCAGAGGTTCAAGTCCTCTATCGCCCAATGGTCCTAAGCGCCTCTCTGACGGCAGACCAGCGTCACCGTTCGGGGCCTTCAAATCCTCGCCCCGGCGGTTGCAAGCGACTTGCAAGGTCACGACGACGCCGGGCTGATTCCGGTATGTTTCGGTTACTATTTCACTGGTCGCTGCGCCTTGGCTTTAGGGCAGTCGAAACCGCCCCTTGAGCGCCACCAAGACTTCAGCGTCTGGAGTCGCGCTCGGTTGTTCATGACATTTCCGTAGAGATCCTCGGTCTCATCGCTGGTAAGTTGTTCCAAGTGGCAATAGCCAAGCTTCTTAAGCTCTACGTCATAACGGTTTTTCAATTCTCTGCGGAGGGTCTGCTCGGGGGTTTCACCTTGCTTGTGGTGACCCCGACGTTGATCCGCCAACAAACGCTCGATCTCCACTCGATCGCCGTCACGGAAATCGCGGAGGACCGTGTCCGTGTCGGTCGCTGCTCCGAGTCCGTGCTCGATCCACTCCTTCTCTCTCTGGCTAAGAGTCCAGCTCAACGACGCCTGGACTGGGCATTCGAACACAACGGTGCGGAAGAAGGTCCGGTCCTCAGGATCTTTGTCTCCAGGCTTCTTTGCCCCAGTCTCCCTGGCACTGGCACGAAGCAGCGAGTCGAACATCTCCACCTGCTCGTCGTTACGGAACGACATGCTCCACTGACGGGCCGAGGACAGTCCCTGGATTGGGGTATTGGTAGGGTAGAATCCGGGCGTTAACAATTCGCTGCCTGCATTCCAGGTGATCCGTTCGAGCAGGCTGTTGGAACTCGAAGGCTCGGTTCGGCGATCGAAATCCACTTGAGTACGAGCCTGTTGGCTGATCCAGTCACGGATCTGGATCACAACAACTCCGTTTGTATTCTCTAAGAGCCACTGGCGAAGCGTGGTGAGCCAATTGGCCGCCAAGTTCACTCCGTAGTTGTCGTAATAGCCGGCATCAACAACCCGCCGGGGGGGCAAGGTCGGCAGGCTGACCGCCGGGGAGACGAGCGGGAACGATGCGCTCATTCGGACGGCTGTGGAGACCTTGAAGTCCCACGCGCCTGGAAAGAGCCGGAAAAACTCGAGGGCCGATAAAGAGTAAAGGTCGTCATCTGGCCAGAACGTAGGTCCGAAGTCGTCCCAGTATGCCGGATCGACCCGTCGCGAGTCTCGCTCCATCATCAAGCGACCGACATTCCGCGCCACGAACGACAGATTGAGGTTTGTAATCAGCAGCCGCCGGCCATCCTCGACCATCATCGGGGTGAAGACAAGCGAGGGTCGCCAGCCGGCTAGTTCGTCCGCAGCAAAGCCGCGCAGGGGCCGTTTCATAGGGCTCGGAGCGCCCTTCGTGGAGGTCAACATCTCCCAGGTCTCTTCGAGCTTCCTTCCTCGGTCCAATTGGCGCTCTATCGGGTTGAACAGTCCCGGGATGTCGTTGAAAACCAAGCAACCTGCGACCGCGTTGAGCTGATCTTCGCTGAGCCGTTCTCCCGCCTCGTTCGCCTTCGCCACAGGGACGTGCCCCCATGCGACGCCCAAGGGAGGCGGCTCGGGCAGGCTGGTGACGAAATGGGACGCCGCTACCATTCCTCCGGAGGCACCGGTGAGGAGCCTGATATGGTAGGGAAAGCACCCGCCAAGCTCCCTCTCCAATGCGCGTAAGACGGTCTCGGTCCAGACAGAGGCCCGGATCCCTCCGCCGCTGACTGTAACGATCACGAGCGGAGGTTTGGGACCTGACGGCATCCGCCGCTTCCATGATTCAAGCACTTCGACGTTATCCAGGGGCCATCCACCGAGCCGCCAAGTGCCGTCGAGCCACGTTTCTTGGGGGCCAGGATGGGGTGTGTCGGAAGCTGACTCGCCCCAGCCGTCGAGCTCGAGTTTGACCGCTGAGAAGCCTTCGAATGAATTGTCAGGGCGATTTTTCTCTCCGATCTCGACATCCACATTAAACATCCGGCTATGTTCGACTTGATCTGCATCTTTCCAGCGAAGGATCAGCCAATCCTTTTTCCGCACTCGATCACCCCGAGCCAGCCAGATCACGTCCGGGTTGGTGCTTGAGACTCGAAAGACACCTCGCATGTGGGCGGCCTGCAAAGCAACCTCCGACAGCGGCTTGCCTTTGGTTAGCTGATCAAGCCGGTTCACGGACAGTTGATAATCCTTCGACCCTTCACCACGGGAGTAGCAAAGGGTCTCGGCGATCACCTGATAATCGTTGCGTCTGTGCTCCAAGACGACACAGTCTCCAGGGTGCAGATGGAGAGCCTTGATCAGAGCCTCTTCGTTCTTCATGCTCTCCGCTGTGAGTTGCAGCTTCGGCCGCTCGAGGATCAGATGACCCTCGTGAATCTGCTCGCGAAGTAGTTCAAGTACCTTCCTCTTCTCCTCGTTTTGTGCGTCCAAATTGCCAACGACGGGGCCAAAGCTGAAATTTGGAAAACGGATCGTGCAGCCGTCAGCCTCAACAGTCGTGACCTCGCCCCTCCAGACGGCCGCGAAAGCCGCCGTAGGTGGCGCCTGCCGGCCTAGCCTTGGCGGCCTTTTCGTCTCAGTCTCGAAGACTTCCAGGCCGTCTTCCGTCGACTGGAAGGGCAACGCGTCCTCGCCTTTCTCCACTACTCTGACACTCTTGTTGACAAGCTTGCACTTGTCCATTACGCCGTGAATCTTGGACGCTTCCTCATCCGCATCCGGTCGCTCGAACCACATTCGTAGTTCCTCGGAATCAAGAATCTTCTTGATAATCGCTGCTCTGCGCTGTTCTTGTGGGTCGGCGGATTTGTTCGCCGGCTCCTCGGTCTTCGTAAACCTGGGATGGTGAAATTGCCAGGAGATTTTGTTCTTGTCTCCCGGGGCGAGGTTTTGGTTCGGGCCCAGTTTCAAGACTTGATCGGGGAGGATGAGGCTGACCCGGTCGCCCTTCGCAGCGTGAAATCGGCCCCGAGGGTCCTGCACCTCGAGGATGAGGGCGCCCTGCTGGTCCGACACGACTTCAAAATACGCACTGCCGAGCCTCTGATTTTCGACTTGCAAGAGCTGTCGATTTTGAGAATCGACCAGATCGCTATGCCAGAGTTTTACGACCGAAGCTGTCGTCGAGCGCATATACGCTCGAGAGTCAAGATAGGTTGGAGAGTCCTGTGTCTTGCCACTCGAGGTAAATGCACCGTAGCAGTATTCAAGACCCGGAAACTTCAGTTTGAAATGATTTGGCTCGGTCATCCAGGCGTTACCATTGATGACCAACGCTCCCAGAAACAGACCGAGAGTCATCACCGTGGCGATCCTGGGGAAAGTGAACCGGACCGCCAGAAAAATCATGGCGATGAGCCCGAAAAGTATCAGTAGCGAAGCGCCCGCGGGAAAGAGTGCCTGCACTCCGATTCCGAGACTGTTGTAAAGAAGTGCAAAAGCGACATATCCGAAAAGCCCGGAGACCGGGTGGGCCATTGCCGCCTTGTTGGACCGAATCAAGGCCCAGTGGAAGAGTCCGCTGATCGCAACGACCGC
Source organism: Isosphaeraceae bacterium (assembly GCA_052146555.1). Classification (GTDB taxonomy): domain Bacteria; phylum Planctomycetota; class Planctomycetia; order Isosphaerales; family Isosphaeraceae; genus Aquisphaera. The sequence goes on along the minus strand of JBKQMU010000196.1, from coordinate 6,630 downwards.
AAAAACCATCCACAAAGTGGTCGACCACGAATGCGGTGCCCACACCTGGAGAACACTCACGGTGATCGCCAGCAAGACAATGATGAGAGTTCCCAAGGGGCTAAACCACGGCAGCCTGGGTTCTTGCGAGGCTGTATTGAGGACCGCCGGAAACGCCAATGCGAGGGCCGGAACTCCTGCAGCAAGCTCGGCCCAAGGGTGAAGATCAAGAGCCCAAAGAACGACACCGACCATAAGGCCAAGGCAAGCGATTATCAGGAATCGAGGGAGTCTCGAAGTCGCTGCCCCTCCCTCGTGCGCTGGGGCATTCGAACCGGGCGAAACCTGAAGTTCGGGAAGAGCTGCGATCAGTGCCACTGAGAAAAAGCAGAGCAGCCAGGTGACCAGGTATGCGAGCAGGAGAAGAAAACTCATTATGTCCTGAGCGAAGGTCCTCGTCTCAACGTGATTCCCAAGAAGAAAGAAGATCGCAACGACTGCGAGCAGGACCAGCAGGAGGAGTAATCGCCGCAACGTAGGCACTCTTCGAATGAGCAGGCCAACGGGTTCGAGCTTCCCTCTGATCGCCTTCTGAAGCTCATCAAATAACGTACCACCGAAACTTCCGATTCGAGGCCAGAAAAGCGCAAGAAGCACGGCGGCCAGAGCCTCAACGATGAGAAACAGGAATTGCCATGTCATGACCGGCTCAACAGGTGAAGGTGGTTCAAACCTGTGGGATATATGTAAAATTCCATGCATGAGCACAAATGCTATAATGAATCTCCGGAAGACACTGCCTTCTGTGGCTTCGTCTCTGGAATAGTCAACCTGCTTGGGGAGACGGGTAATAACCAGATGTATGACGTTCTCTGTTGGTCGACTCCGGCCCAGAGACCATTGACTTGCGCTGGTAACCTGCGTCGAAGTCCAGCAACTGAGGAAAATCGCCAGGACTGAACCAAGAATCAGGCCCAATAGCCACGGCCAGCGCGATTGGAAATCGCCGATTAACGGAATGATCCCGACCAGTAGAATGATGAAAAATGCCCCTGATATCAGAAGCGCCGGCGCCATCAGGATGCGAAAATCGGCGTCTTCCACGATCGCCTTTAGTCCGGTCAGCACAGATTCCTGACCTTGATCGGTGTCTTCAAGGGCCGCTGTACGCCGTAGTCGATCGATGACTCCTAGTTCGAGCTTATCAAGAAAACCATTGGGTAGAATTTTCTCGATCTGGAACGTGCCCCCAATGATTTTGTTCAGATTATCATTGAAATTGAGGCTGTATTTGAGGCTCGTCCTCCAATTCTCGACCGACGAGTCCAGCACCAAGAACTGATAATCAAGGCCCAAGAGGAAGAGTGCTGTTGCCACTCCGAGCTCGAACTGGAGTAACCTGTTTTCCGTAAGGAAAAGATTTTGGAGACCATAGTCCGGGCCAATCAGTCCCCAGACGATCAAAGTCACAAAAACGAATCCAATAAACAGAGGAGGGTATTTCGCTCCCCAACGTACGAAGTCATGGACCGGGCGACAGCCCTTCCCGAGCGGAAGAAACCATACCGCGAGAACCAGACCGAATACGAGCAAGGTTCTCACGACGTCCATCAAACCTGTCTTGAACAAGTGCGACGCAAGAGGATACTGCGACGCAAACTGAAGCATGATCGTGCTCCATTCTTGGAACGGCCTGCCGACTCGAGGGCAAGTGTCAAACCTTGTGGCCCTATGGCTTGCTCTTATTAAGGTACTGCGGACAGCGGGGTGGATCAAAGCGTTTGGCGGTTTAACCTGCCTTTGGTACACTTGCGTACGTATCTGGGGAACGGGAGCTTCGGCGTACTGACATTGCCGGGCGCGATCGCTTGACCGGGCTGCCTACACACGTCTGACGGCGGACGATTTGGGCCTGATCTGAGTGCGATCCGCACGGGGATGGTCGCGAAGCGATCAGGCGGTGGGTCTCGGTAGGCGGTTTCTTTGTAAAGACGGAGGTTCGGTCATGATCCGGATCCTAGGCGAGCCTGGGGTCGAGGGGATTGCCCAGGAGATCGCTGAGGATCTCCATTCGGCCCATGAGCCGGCGCAGCCGCCCCAGGTCCTCCCCGTGGGGGCCGTCTGGGACAGCACAGCCGAGTGGCACGATGTTCTGATCGTCATCTACGGCAAGTCCGACGTCCCCCAGACTGCCAAGGACTACATCTTGGCGTTTCGGAATGCCCACGCGGTGACCGATCCCCAGACGAATGCTCGGCGGCCGGGTGGCTTCGTCATACCTGTCGCGCTTGACCCCGAAGCCGCAAAACCGCCCGAACCAATCTCCGGAATCAAGGCACTCGTCTACGACGATAAGGCGCGGGGCAAGGAGGGCGGGCTGGCCGACTGGGTGGGCGTGTTCCTCGGGCTGGCACTGAAGCCCCGCGACCAGCGGATTTTTATCTCGTACCGGATCGCCGACGGGAGCGAGATCGCCCAGGATTTGCATGAGCGCCTGGAGGCTGCCGGCTTTCAACCCTGGCTCGACGAGGCGAAGGAGAACCTTTCGCCCGGCTCGGACGTCCAGGACGTCATCACCGAGAACTTGAAGAAGGCGTCGATGGTGCTCGTGGTCGACACGCCCGAAGCCCCGAAGTCGCGCTGGATCAAGGTGGAGATCGACAAGGCCAATTACGAGATGATTCCGGTATTGCCCGTGGTCGTCAAGAATGAACGCTCGCGCTTCATCCCGCTGGCTTTCGCCCAGCGCCAGGTCCTCGTCAAGCCCGGTGGGGTCGACCATCAACCCCTTTCCGACGGGGAATGGGACCTCGTCCTGGAAAAGATCAAGGGATTACTGCGCCTGGTCTATCAGCGTCGGCGACGGACCATCTTCCGCTCAGAGCAGACCTTCCGGGAGAAAGGCTTCGACTGGGTCGAGCAAGATCCGACAAAGCTTATCTTCCGGTCCCGGCGGCAAAAACAAGGGATGAGGCCGGAGGTTGCCGTGCTCTCCCATTGCTGCATCCACGACGCGACCTATATTCCCGCGCTGCGGGCGTATCGTGATTACCTCGAAGACTTCAATGACATCGCGAGAATCAACTGGAGACTGTGCATCTACGACGCGGATGAAACCTTGTCGGAGGTCGAGCAGGAGTACATCCACGACGAGTTGCCAGATCTGCCATTCGACCTAGTCCACCACAGCGAACTCCCCGTCCTATTCCCCTTTTTGGGGATCGTCTGATGACACAAGAGAATTTTGCACAGTCGGGCCTCGGTCGCATGGACTTGCTCCAGGGGTTGCGCGTCGGAATCAGCGGCGCCGTACCGGAAGAGCAATACTGGAAGCGGCCGGATCAGAATGAACAGATCCTCAGGTTTGTGGGGCTGCTCTCCGACCTGGTCATGAAGTACGGGGGGCGGATTGTCCACGGCAATCACCCGGCCTTCACGCCCATCATCGTGGGTCGGGCCAACAAGCATTTCGGGCCGCGGGCCGATGGCAAGCCTGCGACGGCTCACCCCCACCCACCCGCGGTGACCCTCGTGGCCTCGGAGCTCTGGCCCCTCGCCTGGGAATTTCCGCTCCTGCCCGAGGTCGTGGACGTGATCCAGACCCCGCGCTTCGGCCCAGGGGACGTGTCGGATCCGCAGACCCGGAACAAGAGCCTCACCGCACTGCGGCTTGCGATCATTGCGAATGTGGACGTCGTCATCGCCGTCGGCGGCAAACTTCACCGCGGAAGTGGCTTCAACCCCGGAGTCCTGGAGGAGTTGACGATCGCTCGGTGGCAGCAGGTGCCGTGCATCGTCGTTGCAGGCTATGGCGGCTTCACCGGCGAGGTGGATCGGGATGTGATCCTCCAGTTCTGCTCCGAGAGCGGCCTTAAAGACAAGGAAAAAGAGAGCCTGGCCTCGACGGATCAGGAGATCGACCTCTGCGTTGGCGACATCGTGGCCCACCTCGCGAAGTTGGTTGAGGAGCGGCAGGGGAAGGCCCCTCAAAGGAGGGAGTTGTTCATGATCCCCATCCGCGAGCCGAATCAGGCGGGAGATGTGAAAATCCGCGTCGCGGAAGTCACCGAGCCGATGGTCGAAACCGCCGGGAAACAATTCGCCGAGGTCGTGACGGCGATGAAGGCCTCGAACATCGATCGCATCCAGGAGCTCCTGAGCAACCCTCCTTCCCTCCATGACTCTCCGACGAAGTAGGTCGGCACGATGGCCCCCAAGGTATTCGTCAGCTACAGCCATGACTCGGACGAGCACGCCGACCGCGTGCTCGCCCTGTCTGACGCACTGTGCCGAGACCGCTGCGACGTCCTCCTTGATCGTTATTTCCATCGCGGGCCAGAGGAGGGCTGGCCCCTCTGGATGGACCGGAACATCCGGGACGCCGACTTCGTGCTGATGGTCTGCACTGCGACCTACCTCCGCCGCGTCATGGGCGAGGAGGAGCCGGGCCTGGGCCTGGGCGTGCGCTGGGAGGGTAAACTGATCTACAACCGCATCTATCACGACAAGCCGAGCGGTTCGCGGTTCATCCCGATCCTGCTCCCCGGCTCGGAGCGCGCTCACATCCCGACCCCGGTCCTGGGGCACAACCGATACGAGATCACGAGTTTCTCCCGCACCGACTCGGGCTATGACGGCCTGTATCGCCATCTGATGGACAAGCCCAAGGTGATCGCCCCCGAACTTGGCACCACCCTGGGGGAGCCGGTGGTGTGGAACGTTCCCTACCCGCGGAATACCTACTTCGAGGGTCGCGAGGAGATCCTCAAGCAGCTCGAAACCGCCCTGGCCTCAGGCACGCCCGCAGCGCTGACGCAGGCGATTGCCGGGCTGGGGGGCGTCGGCAAGACGCAGACGGCCGTCGAGTATGCCTACCGCCATCGCGATCAATACCGCGCCGTCCTCTGGGTCCGCGCCGACACGGAGACCAGCCTCGCCTCCGGCTACCGCGAGCTGGCTGAGGTGCTGGGCCTGCCCGAGAGAGTCGAAAGCGACAGCAACAAGGTGACCGCGGCCGTCCGCCGCTGGCTGGGCCGCGAGCCAGGTTACCTGCTGATCCTTGACAACGCCGACGACCCCGCCCTGGTCAAGCCCTACCTGCCCCCCGACCCCAAAGGCCACGTCCTGCTCACCTCGCGGGCGCACAACTTCGATGTCCTGGGCGTCCGCAAGCCGATTGAGGTACCTGTCATGACGCCCGCCGAGGCGATGGAGTTCCTCCTGAAGCGCACGAGCCGCGAGGGTCCGCTCGATCCCGCCGAACAAGGCGCGGCGCAGACCCTCGCCAGTGAGCTGGGCTACCTGCCATTGGCGCTGGAGCAGGCCGCCGCCTACATGGTCGAGCACGAGGAGCCATTCTCCGTCTATCTCACCGCCTACCGCGATATGCGGCTGAAGTTGCTGGACAAAATGCGCCCCGTCACGGGCGAGTACATCGAGACCGTCCGCACGACCTGGAAACGCAGCTTCGACGCCGTCGCTAAGGCATCGCCCGCGTCCATCGCGCTGCTCCGCCAGAGCGCCTTCTTCGCCCCCGACGCCATCCCCTACGACCTGATCGTGGAGGGGGCTTCCGAGCTCGGCGAGCCGCTCGCTTCAGCTCTCACATCTCCGCCCGGTGGCGCGCATGCGCTCAATCAGATCCTCACCCCGCTGGCCCGCCACTCCCTCGTGCGCCGCGACCCCGAGGCCCGGACCTACTCCGTGAACCGCCTCGTCCAGGCCGTGCTCCTCGATGAGCTGACGGACGTGACCCGTAAGGAACCCGCCGCACGGGCCGTCAAGGCCCTGAACCGGGCATTTCCTGACGGTGAATACGCGAGCTGGCCGTGGTGCGAACGTCTCGTGCCCCACGCCCAGTCCGCCCGGGGTTGGATCGAGAGCGAGGACCTGCGTATCCCGGAGGCGGCGCGGCTGCTGAATCAAGCCGGACTTTACCTCCTCCATCGTGCCCGATATGCCGAAGCGGAGCCGCTGTTCCTCAAGGCGCTGGCGATCCGCGAACAGGTGCTGGACCCTGACCACCCCGCCACGGCCCTTAGCCTCAACAACCTGGCGTGGTTGCTCCTTGCCCAGGGCCGATTCGGTGAAGCGGAGCCGCTGGCCCGCCAAGCGCTGGCGATTTACGAGGCGTCGTTGGGCCGCGACCACCCCAGCACGGCCAAAAGCCTCCACAACCTGGCGTGGTTGCTCCGTGCCCAGGGCCGATTCGGTGAGGCGGAACCGCTGCACCGCCGGGCGCTGGCGATCCTCGAACAGATTCTCGGCCCCGACCATCCCGACACGGCCACTAGCCTCTACAACCTGGCGGTGGTGTTCAAGGACCAGGGCCGAAACGCCGAGGCGGAGCCGCTGCTCCGCCGGGCGCTGGCGATCTTCGAGGCGGCGCTGGGCCCCGACCACCCCAGCACGGCCGCTAGCTTCAACTACCTGGCGAGGTTGTTCCAGGCCCAGGGCCGACTCGGTGAGGCAGAGCCGCTGTTCCGCCGGGCGCTGGCGATTTACGAGGCGTCGCTGGGCCCCGACCACCCCCAGACGGCCACTAGCCTCAACAACCTGGCGGCGGTGCTCAAGGACCAGGGCCGATTCGGTGAGGCCGAGCCGCTGACCCGCCGAGCGCTGGCGATTTACGAGGCGTCGCTGGGCCCCGAC
>JBKQMU010000195.1:0-6044 GCA_052146555.1 Isosphaeraceae bacterium | reverse complement strand
TCGGAGGGCCACCGGCCCTGCGCGATGTCCTCTTGCAGCCACGTCGCCGCGTGCTCGGGCGCCTGGTGGGTGCGGATGAAATCTTCGAGCTCGCCGCGGAACTTGGCCAGGGCGTTCTTGATAGGCCAGGCGGCGCCGTCGGCCAGTCCGCAGATGGTCGTTCCCGGCGTGAGCCCCATGTTGTTGGCCAAATTCAGCATAATGTCGAGGTCTTCCAGCCGGCCCCCCCCCGCGCGGATGCGCTTGATCATCTTGTTGAGCCAGGCGCACCCCTCACGGCAGGGGGTGCACTGGCCGCAGCTCTCGTGAGCGAAAAAGCGGCAGGTGTTGTACAGGTAGTCGATGATTCGGGTCTGGTCGTCGAGGACCGTCACGGCGGCTGTGCCCAGCCCCAGGCAACCGGGTTTGCGCAGGCTCTCGAAATCCAGTGGGGTGTCCAGTTCAGCGGCCGAGAGCAGGCCCATGCTGATACCCCCCGGGACGGCGGCCTTCGCCTTGCGTCCTTTCCAGACGCCGCCGGCGTGCTCGTCAATGAGCGCCCGGCAGGTGATTCCCAAGGGGAGCTCGACGCAGACCTGGCGGTTGACATGCCCGGAGACTGTGTACAGCTTGGGCCCGTAGCTCTTGGGCGTGCCAATGGACTTAAACCAGCTCGCTCCTCGTTCCACGATGTGGGGCACGCAGCAGAGCGTCTCCACGTTGTTGACGACCGTCGGCTTGCGGAAGGCCCCCTCGATGGCCGGGAACGGCGGCTTGATCCGCGGCCAGCCGCGTTTCCCCTCCAAGCTCTCGATCAGTCCCGTCTCTTCGCCACAGATATAGGCCCCGGCGCCGCGGTGGACCCAGATATCCAGACGAAAGCCGCTGCCGTAGATGTCATTGCCCAGATGGCCGGCCGCACGGGCCTCGACAATCGCCGCCTCGAGAATCTTGTACGCCTTGATGTATTCAAAGCGAATATAGATGTAGGCTGTGCTCGCCCGGGTGGCGAAGCAGGAGATGAGGATCCCCTCTAAGAGCTGGTGCGGGTCCAGCTCCATCAGATACCGATTATTAAATGTCGCCGGCTCGCTCTCGTCGGCGTTGACGCACATGAGCGTCTCCTTCCGGTCCTTCGGAAGGAACGTCCACTTCAGTCCGCACGGGAATCCAGCGCCGCCGCGGCCCCGCAGCTCAGCATCCTTGACGATATTGACGATGGCGTCCGGCTCCATCGTCGTCAGGGCCTTACGCGCCGCCTGGTAACCGCCGCGCGACTCGTAAACCGACAGCCTGTGGCTATCCTCGATCTTCCAGTTGCGGCTCAGGACGGGTTCAAATGTGGACACGGCTATCAGTTCTCCTGCGCGACGCGGATCAGTGTGTCGTTGAGTGCGAGCGCGACTGCGGCATCCCCGGCGCACCCACACTCAGTCCTTCCGCCCCTCTTTCAAAACGTTTAGCATTGCCTCAACCGCCGCCTCATCCAGCGGTCCGAACACCCGGCCGTCATCGGCCAGGGCCGCCGGCGCGTAATCGCAGATGCCCAGGCACTCGGCGTACTCGACGGTCAGCTTGCCACAGGCGGTCGTCTGGCCCGGCTCGATTCCCAGGCGGCTGCAGGCGTGCTCCAGCAGCTCATCCCCCCCCCGCAGCATGCAGGAGAGCGAGCGGCAAATCCAGACCCGAACCTCGCCGATGGGTGCCTGCGGAAAAAATCCGTAGAAACTCATCGTATCGTGAACTTCCGCCGGGGTGATCTCCAGCAGCTCGGCGATCTCGGCCATCGCCTGCAAGGGAACGCACCGCAAATGCTCGTGGACCATGTGCAAGGCCGGCAAGGTGGCGGCGCGCTTGCTGGGATAGCGCGGGAAAAGCGCCCGGATCTTCTCCTTGAGCGGCTCGCTCAAAATGGGCACTCGCACCGCAGGACGGGTCGTCAGTTCGGCTGGCATCGGACGCTTTTCCTTGGCTTGGGTCTCGGTCCTGCTGACCTGGTTTTGGCCCGGCGACTCACGCCGCAGGAGCACCAGGGGGCAGCGCTCAGCGGTCGAGCTCTGCGGCAATGATGTTGAGGCTTCCCAGCACGGCCACCACGTCGGCGATCATGTGATCCTTGATGATGTGCGGGAAGACCGCGAAATGGATGAACGACGGCGGCCGGGTCCGCACCCGCCAGGCGAACTCGCCACCGTCGGCCACGAGGTAATAACCAAGCTCTCCGTTGGAGGCCTCGATCGACGCGTAGATCTCGTCGCGCGGGGTCTCAAAGCCCCGGTTGGGCATGATCAGCTCGAAATGCTGGATCAGTCCCTCCATGCTGTTGTAGGCCGTCAGCTTGTCGGGCAAGGGGAGCTTCTCGGCAATCGGCAGGTTAACCGGACCGGAGGGGAGCTTGGCGAGCGCCTGCGTGAGAATCGCGTGGCTCTGGCGCATCTCCTCCATGCGAACGATGAACCGGGCCCAGCAGTCCCCCTCGGTGGCGTAAGGCACCTCGAAGTCGAAGTCCGGATAAGCGAGGTAGGGCTCGTCCTTGCGCAGGTCGTAGGTCACGCCGCTGGCCCGAGCGATCGGCCCGGTGCAGGAAAGTGCAATGGCGTCGTCCTTGCTCAGAACTCCGATGCCCCGCACCCGGTCCAGGAAGATCCGGTTCCGGAAGAGCAGCTTCTCGACGTCGCGATAGACCTCGGCGAAGTTCGCCAGGAACTTCTTGATCCTGTCGATCACGCGATCGTTGAAGTCATACAAGACTCCCCCGACCCGCGTGTAGCCGGGATGGAAACGGTACCCCGACATCTCCTCGTAGACGTCGTAGATCAGCTCCCGTAAGTTAAACTCGTAAAGAAACGCAGTGAACGCCCCCAGGTCAAGGGCTTGGGCGCCGGTGCAGAGTAAATGATCGCTGATCCGAGCCAGCTCCGAGATGATCACGCGTATGTACTGGCATCGCGGGGTCAGCTCGATGCCCAGCAGCTTCTCGATGGCCCCATGCCAGGCCACCTCATTCAAGGGCGGGCTGATGTAGTTCTTACGGTCGGCGACCGTCACATACTGGTTGTAGTTGAGATGCTCGCCCAGCTTCTCGAACCCCGAGTGGAGATAACCGATATCGGGCGTGGCCTTGAGGATTCGCTCGCCGTCGAGCTCCAGAATCAAGCGTAAGGTCGTATGCGTGGCCGGATGCTGGGGCCCGAAGTTGAGCGTCCACGTCACTCCCCTGGTCGCGGCTTCCACTTCCGGAGCGTCGAGCAAGTCCGCCGGCATCACGAGAGCCTTTCAAGAAAGTTCAGGCCGCAAGCCCTTCGCCTCGCGCGACAGTCTGGAACCGGTTAGAAGCGAGTCCAAGAGCGATCGCTTAAGCGTCTCTGTACCCAGAAGCTGACGGCTGGCGGAAGGTCTTGTTACGATTCCTCCCGCGTCAGCCTGGGGAAATTGTGCCGCTCACCCCGTCCCCGCAACGGGTAATCTTTACGCAACGGATAGGCGACAAATTCCTCGGGCATCAGGATCCGCCGCAGGTCGGGGTGACCCACGAACCGGATGCCGAACATATCGAAAACCTCGCGCTCCATCCAGTCGGCCCCCGGCCAGAGGGGCATCGCCGAGGGGAGCGATGGGTCCGGGTCATCAACCCCCGCCTTCACGATCAAGACCTCGCTCGTCTCGAGGTTCCGTACCACGTAATGGACCTCAAACCGCGCCCGTGTCCGCCCCGGATAGCCGAGGTAGTCCGTCCCGCCCAGCTCGACGAGCAGGCGGAACCCGCACTGGTCCTTGAGGGTCGTCAAGACGTCCAGGAGCCGCGCCCTTGGGGCAAAGATTCGCAGATTATCACGCAAGCGCGACGTGGTGAAGACACCCTCGCCAAAGACTTTGGCGAGCGTCGCCAAAGTGGCCGCGTGAGGGTCGGTCGCGATCGCGGAGGTGGATGCCGTGCTCATGAGCCTCGTTTCCTGGCGTGGGGTCGGCGGTGACCCGAGGCGATTCTCCGGGAAGCCCTAGCGGGTTTCCTCCAGGCCCAGCCGGGCGGGGCCGCCCGGAAGACGATAACCATAGCGGTCTTCATCGCCCCGCTCCGAAGCGATCGCTCCACCGGCTCGGGCCCCGGCCTTTTCGGCCAAGAACTTCTGACGCTCATCCATTTCTGGCAGGCCGGTACCGAAGAGCGATCCCCCCTTCTGGATCTTTCCCTGCATGTCGATGAGAGCCCGCAAAATCTGCTCCGGCCGAGGTGGGCAGCCGGGAATGTAGACATCGACGGGAATGAAGCGATCAATGCCCTGCACCACGGCATAGGTGTCGAAGATTCCGCCGGTGGAGGCGCAGGCCCCCATGCTGATGCACCACTTGGGCTCGGGCATCTGCAGCCAGATGCGCTGGAGCACCGGCATCATCTTCATGGCGACTCGCCCGGCCACGATCATCAGATCGCACTGGCGGGGAGAAAACCGCATGACTTCAGCCCCGAACCTCGCGATATCGAAACGGCTGGCTCCCACCGCCATCAACTCGATGCCGCAGCAGGCAGTGGCAAAGGGCATGGGCCAGAGGCTGTACTTACGGCACCAGTTGACGACCGCATCCGCCTTGGTCAGGATCGTATTCTCCGGAATCTCGGGCGTACCAGCCGACTGAACCGTCAGCTTCGAGCCGGTACCAGCCGGGCCGGATGCCGGCCTCCCGGCCGGAGCTCCGGGCGTTAGCGCCATTCGAAGACCCCCTTCTTCCAGGCGTAGGCAAAGGCCGCGGCCAAGATCACGATAAAGACTTGGATTTCCCAGAAGACGAGCGATCGGAAGACGGGCGGAATGCCCACCAGAGACACCGGACCCTCCGCCGCCGCGGGGGTTGCTCCCGCCGGCCCACCGCTCCACTGCGCCACTGCCCAGGGATAGAGGAAAAGCAGCTCAACGTCAAAGAGCAAGAATACGATGGCAATCAGGTAATAACGCACGTCGAACCGCTGCCTGGCATCGCCAAAGGGATTCATGCCCGACTCGTACGGCATCTGCTTCACACGCGTGATCTTCTTGGGACCAAGGATCGCGCTGGCGATCATCATGCCAAGCGCCGTGCCCACGGCAACAATCAGAAATAGAAAGATCGGCGTGAAGTCTGTGCTCATCGAATCGGCGATCTCCCCGGGTGCAAGCAGGCGCTCCATCTTGTGAAGTGTTTCACATTTGTGAAGTGTTTCACAAAGTCAGACTCAAAAAAACCGGCAAGCTGCCGGAGGTTCCACATCGTGCTCCACCAAAGGGTGCATGATGAGGCAAGGGCAATCTGCAAGGTCGCGGCCGAAGGGGCCCAGCTTGTCGAGCCCGCCCGATTAACGTCCCTATTGTAAAAGCCAATTGTACCACGTCAACGAGCTAGCGCCCTTTACTTTCGAGTTGCAAACGACAGGGCCAGCAAGCCACGGATAGACAAGGTGTAAAAGGCCACGGATCGAGAGGGCAAATAGGCCGCCGATGGATAGGAGAGGAAGGCCATGGATGGACAGGAGAAGAAGGCCACGAATAAAGAGAAAAAAATAAGCCATAGATTTACAGCCGAGTCATAGAGGGGCGGTCATCAGCTTGGCAATGGCCCACCAGCCGAGACCCTCGGCGCGGCCGAGTCCTCTCTCGAACCAATACCAGGAGCGACTGCCCAGCAGGGGGGGAAATGACTCCACCCTGTGGCGTTCCTTGCTTGGGTCGCCTGATTTGGGTCCGCCCGTGCTCGTCGATTTCGACGACGGAACTCTCCAGCCACCTGCGGATCAGCGCGAGCACCGGGCGGTTGGCGATCCGTCGTTCCCAACACGATCGTGCTAAGGCTCCTTGAGCGCGGTCAACTCATCGGGAAAGATCTCGAAGAGCCGATCGAACTGGCTGACCTTAAAGGCATCCGTGACGGATGGTTGGAGGCAGCAAAGCCGCACCCTGCCCTTGAGGTTCTGCATCTTGCGGTGCAGGCGGACAAACTGCGCAAGCATGGCGCTGGACATGTAGCTGGCGTGGAAAAGGTTGAGCAAGATATTCGTGAATTGTTTGTCTTCGAGCAGATCAAAAAGTTCCTTG
>JBKQMU010000194.1:0-11432 GCA_052146555.1 Isosphaeraceae bacterium | reverse complement strand
TCCACGATCCGGTCCAGCGTGCATTCCAAAAACAGGTACCCATCCTCCAAGAAGACGCCGTCGATCGTTTGCGCCGGCCGGGTCGGCAGGAGCGCCAGGGCCGGCTTCACGTCGTCTCCATCCCGCGGCGCCGCGGAAAGGCTGGTCAGGACCACCTGACTGGGTCGCGGGAAGCTGACCGTGAAGACCCCCTCCCGGCGGATATTCTGGTATGTTCGATGGCGGGGCGTGCAGACGAATCCGAAATAGTTCTGCCAGCCCAGAGGGGTCGCCATATGCTTGGGAGCCAGGTTGATCGCGCCGGTCTCGTCCCGGGTGCCGATGATCATAAGTGGAGCGATGGTGAAGAAACGCTCCCAGATGGGCCATTTAAGCTCGAGTGAGACGAGCGACGGACGACTGGCCGCTCCCGGGTCGGCGATGCGCCCTGCTTGTAGGTTCTCGTGGCTGGACATCGCAGTTGCTCCGTCTCTGGCCCGAGCGAGGGCCACACCGGACCAAGTGGATGACGGCCCCTGCACACTTCGAAAATACTGCGCCGGTTGACCGCTCGCAACGTTCCGCACCAGATCGACCCGATAATCATCACGGCTTTTGGCTCTCCCACGCCCCACGGTGACAGCCGGCAGCCGGTGATGCCCTGCTTTAGGAAAAGGTCTGTCACGGTCGATTGTGGAGGGTCCATCAGCTGTTCGAGGGTTCGAGTCCCAGACCCGGTCATTTCGCGACCACGCTTGGGTGTGGAACTGCGATTCGACAGCGCCTAGACTAAGAATAGCTGTGAACTGATGGTCGGCTTCTGGGCGAGGTTGTCGGGAGGAGGACGGATGGCCGATCGTATCTTTTTCGTCGGCGGCTCCCCGAAGGACTTCGCGGGGGGTTATTACCTGCCGGAGGAGATGGTTAGCGACCTTCTTGAACTCGTGCACCTTTCCCCCGAGATGGTCGACCAGGTCGCAAATGCGCTCGCGGACGCAGACGGCTTTCTCGACGAGGCGGGTGCTGAAAAGCTAGTTCTCGCTTCGGTTCCTGATGCCAAGACCGCTCGATCGGTATGCAATGTGGTCCAGAATCTTCGACCCACAGGCGTTGGGCCGACTCTTGAGAAGCTGCGCCAGTGGCGCAACGTTGATGACCGCCGGGCCGAGCGTTTGCCTGATGCGTCTCTCGCCGTGCTCGAGACGAATCTACCAAAACTGGTCCGCCTCTATCCCGCGATCGATCGTCAGCGCAAAGCGCAACGCCTCCTTCTCCTGACCGGAAACCAAGCACGGCAGATCGACATCGTTTGCGATTGCCGCCCGGTGTTCGATGCGGATCGGCGATCGATAGAAGGCTTCGTCACTCTGACGACTCTTCGTCTGGGTTACGAGACACAAGCTGAAGAGAACGGCTGTATTGAGGTGCAGCTCTCACCTGCACAAATCAAGGAGCTCCTCGAGAAGGCCGAAAAGGCTCAGAGGAAAATCGAGGTGATGAGAGAGTCAATTCAGGACTGGATCCCGGGCGGTTTGGCCGAGTCCGGAGATTGAATCAGACATAAGACAAAACGATGAGTGATTCCAGCACACGATACAAGGCGAATCAGGTAAAGGTCTTCGTGACCTGGGGATCGACGCGACAGGCAAAGAGGGCGACCAGAGCGCGAGTGATAATAGAGGAAATCCGAGCTGGAGCCATCATTCCGGTAGCCGGATCTCCGGGCTTTTATGAAGTCGGGGCTGTCACGGCCTCGGGCCGTCGAAAGTTTCACTACGCCAGGGAAGTGACTGCCGACGATGCGCAGTCGGATGCGGTCTCCTTCACTTGGAACTCGCCGCTCCCCGAGAAGCAGCTAGAGTCCTTGAAACGATTCTATCTTCAGTTGGAAAAAGTTCGGTCGGCTATGAGGGTCTGGCAGCAGACGAGCGCCGTGCCGCCCAGCCCGGGCGATTCGGCGGACCCGGAAGGACAGAGTGAGCTGGACTTGACACCCGAGAGGGTCCTCCGCGAACTTGAGAATTCTGTGCTGAGCAATTCTGAGAGAGGCAAACTTGTTATCGAGGCCGAACTCCTGGAGTTCAGCGAGGTCCAAGCTGCTTCCCTTACGAAACTGCTGCGGCGGTTCATCGATGATTGCCGCGAGAGTAACGTACCGTCGGACCTCGTCGCTGTTGCGTCCGCGATCCGCAAGTTCGTCGCAACCGCCAGCACCGGAGAGGCCTTCGATTACGCCGCGAGCTTACTGAGAGCGAGCAGCCGCGCTCCGCCGTCGATTGAGCTGGAGCTCGAAGTTACCAAAATGGTCGTTCGGAGACTGACAGCGAACCCTCCCGCGAGTGACCAGAGCTTTCCAGACTTGGCTATTCGGCTCAAGGAGCTTTGCGAGACTTATCTGAATCCCCGCCTTCTGGCCCGCGAGAACCATGGTGCAGTTGCACTGAACGCTGTACTTGGGCTTGTTCTCACACGGGATCATGCAGCAATCGATGTAATCGGCCGGGTCCGCGGTCTCAATGCTTCTTGGTTCCAGAAGCTTGTCGGTCGTCGTGCCTCGCGACTGAAGACGGAACTGGGGCAGCGCTGCTTCGGAGATCGTTACCAGGACCTACTGGGCTCGCTCGACGAGTTGAGCGAAATGGTTTCGCAGAAAACTCCGACGTAAGAGCGTACGCATATGCCGGCGCGACGAATTGGCGGGGACAAGCTCCTCGTACGTAAGTTTGACGTTGTCGGTCAGGACTCGGCAGCAACGTCGGAATTCATCCGACACGTGGGGTTGGCCAACGAGGAAAAGGATTCCTTAGGCTCGCCGCCGGCCGTTCCCATGGTCCATATGGGGCCCCCGCTCTCTCACGGAGCAGCTTCCGGGCCAATCAGTGCCATCGGAGCTGTGGGGCTCACGGTTGAGGAGACCCTCCAGATCCAGGTCTTTGTTGACGAACAGCTCTTGGAATACGAAGCTGCGAAGGCCGGCCCCCGCAAGCAGTATGTCATCTCGCCGCACGTGAAAGAGGAGAAGTCTCCCGACGGGACCATTATCTGTCGCCGATACAATTGCGCTGGTTTTGTCATCGAGGCTTATCGAAGCGCCGGGGTCGACTTCATCCAAACAGAGCAAGAATCACTTCCTCCTGTCTCTCGAAGCACTCTTGAGATTCAGTATCCCGATACGGTGCGCCTCCTTGAGAAACCAAAGAATCGCGAGGATTTCGGTATCCCCGGAGACGGGCCGTGGCCGGTCATCCTTGCTGGCTACGTCCTAAATGCGCTCGACCGGGACAAAAACGAGATGCGCTCCGTGCCGCACATTGCGTCGCCAGGTGACGAGTTTTTCCCCTCTCGCCGCCCGAAGCCTTGAGCATTAGTGGATCGAGCCGGTTTTTCTTACGATCACGCAACCAACTAAACTTTGCCCTTTTGTCTCCGGCCGCTGGAAGCCCGCTTGCGGCTTGGGGGAGGCTGGCTGGCGACGCTGGAGAGCAGGTCTGCCAGACGCTTGCCCGCCTCGCAGGGGCAGGCCGCCAGTTCGGCCATCTCGGCGAAGCTGAGCTGCGGATCGGGAAACGGAAGCCGCCCCTCGGCTTGGTCGGCGGTGGCCAAGAGGGTGTACAGCTTCGACTGGTGGCGAACCTTTACCCCACATCGCTTGAGCAGCTCGAGCTCACGATAAAACGTCCGCAAGCCAATTCTCAGCTGCGAAAGAATCAGATCGCGCGTGCGGGGAGTCTCGGCCAGGTACCAGACAAGGCGATGAAGCCGCGCTGCACGCTGGAGGGTAATGTGAACCGACGGACGACGGCGGGTGCTCGGGGGGTCGGCCATGGTGGAGAGTCCTCAGAGGACCATGTCTGGTCCGCGGCTCGTGCGCGCTCCTCGACCCTGGCTCGTCTGGCCAGGAGTCAACCGGCCTCGGTCGCGAGACGTCCGGTTTCGTATCCCGAGGGACCTCCTTCCCTCTTCTTCGTGGGTCCGGATCGGCTCTCTTGGAAAAGCTCCAGCTTTTCCGATTGCGCGGGTTAGGACAATTCTAACGAATTTCTCAAGGGTTCCCTTCGTACGGTCGATTATCAGACAAGGTCCGCCAAATCTCCAGGACCATCTGGCACAGCAGTATGATCGCAAGCCGGCATTACTGCGTGTATTGTGCTCCTTCATGCCTTTCTCCGGAGCCGCTGGGGATTAGCCTCAGGTCGAGCCTTGCTCGGCGCTTTAGGTATGCGTCGGGTCGGACGGTCGGCCTTGCCTCCTGGAATAGGGGTGTCTGATCCATGTCGACGCGCAAGACCAAGAGCCTCTCACGGTCCGTTTCGCCCCTGGCCGAACGACTGGAGACCCGCGAGCTGCTCTCATCGCTCTCGACGGTGCCTACGGCCTCGGTCTCGGGCATCGACACCAAGGGTGATCACTGGACGCTCACGCTTTACGGCCCGGGAACGATCAATGTCGTCGACAAGAACGGAAACGCCTTCAGCCCGGCCACTCAGTTTACGCCCGACGACATCAATACGATCACGGTTTCGGGCACCGTCACTTCGGAAAGCCGGCTGGTCGGCAAGGTGACTTTCGTGCCGACCGGTTCCGATGGCCGCGTCTTCTTCCAGCAGCTCACGATCGACAACACGGGAGCCTACGGGCATCTCGATCCAGCCCTGGTGCGCCCGCGCATCTCGGCGCCGCAGAACGGCATCGCGGCGGTGGACATGCCGAACTTCTGGCTGGGCAACACCTCCGGCGCAACGCCTACCACGACCTCCACGTTTCATTCGAGCGCTGGAACAGCTTTTCACCTAGCCGGCGGTATCAACGCTCCTGAGGGCATCAATACCCTGCGGTTTGGAGGCGTCGACACGACCTTCACGCCCAACGGTGGGACTTCGCTGAATCAGATCACGCAGAACGACGAGTTTGTGATCAATCTCGGAGCCCCGATCGCAAACGGCACCAGCATCATCATGGACAAGGTGATCTCAAGCGCAGGGTTTCAGACACCGTCGGGAGCGACCTCGCCTTCGACCTTCCAACAGGCCGTGACCTTCGTGGTCAACGGTCGGATCAACCTCTTCCAGGCCAACGAGATCGATTATGAGCCCCAATCCGGGGCGGCGGTGCCGACGCAGTTTACGCCCGGGACGGCTACATCAGCCTTCTTGCCCGGCGGGACCTTCCTGGTCTCGGACGTCGGCGGCGGCGTCACGACCGGTCAGATCGGCGATATCCGCATCGGCGGCAACGTTTCGGACTTCACAGCCTTCGCGCTGGACACGGACCTGCTCACGTTCCCAACGGTCGATCCGTCACAAGGCCCCCAGGTCAGCAATTTCTACATCGGCGGGGAAACGAACAACGTGATTCTCGTGGCGCCGGCCGGCTCACGCAACGTTTACTTCGGCCGGGGCATGGACAACACGTTCATCAACACCGAGTTCATTCAGAACCTCCAGGCCAACCGCGGTGCGGTCGGCTCGGCAGTCACGGTGAAGCGGACGATCGGCAACATGGTGCTCGGCGGCGACTTGATCAACTCGTTCATCCAATCGGGCTATGATCAGGAACTCTCCGCCGTCGCGAACCAGCCGTTCACGTCGGTTCAGGGTGCAACCGTCTCTCCTGCGGGAGTGTTCAACGGCCAGGCACCGCCAACGATCCAGAACCGGATTCTGAACACTCCGGAGAATCTGCCCACGTTCAGCCCGCTGGCGCATGGAGGCGGCTCTATCCATGGCCGGATCGCGGGCAACGTGACCAACTCGATCATCTCGGTCTCGGTCGACCCAGACCCCGCCGGAATCAACCCTCCGGGTCAGTTCCAGACCATCACCAGCAACACCTTCCCGTTTGGATCGCCCAACAACATCGTGTTGCCGCGTGGCGCACTGAACCTGAAGGTTGAAGGCTCCGTCAACAACAGCGGCCTCCAGCAAGGAAGCAGTCCTCTAGTCGACCCGAACGTCGCGTCCACTGCGGCCTTCTTCGCGAGGTCCGTGAAGCTGGAGCACGCTCCGGTCATTCCGCCCAATGTTCCCGAGCCGCCTTATCCCGCGGGACAGGTCTATCACAAGGGGCAAAGGTTTCTCAGAGGGCTCTTCAAGGTCGACAATTCCGTGACCCTGCCCAAGAAATCTTCGACCAAGCGCTAGAATGAAGCCACAGATGGAAAACCACGGATGAAATGCAAAATGAGCCACAGATGGAGAGCCACGGATGAAATACGTAATTAGCCACAGATGGACACAGATAAATTCGGTACGGAGACAGGGTTAAGAGGGGGGTTGAAAGTCAGGGAAGAGCCCGCCTCACTCAATACCCCTTTTGTCTCTTATCCGTGTTCATCACTGTTCATCCGTAGCTAATCTTCTTCCGTATCCGTGACTAATCTTCTTCTTCTGTATCCGTGGCTAGTTCTCCCCTGTCCCATCCGTGGCGAATTTTCCGCGTGCTCAGGCGTGGCCGACTGGGCCGGGCCGCTCGGCGATATCATGGCGGAAGTAGCCGCCTGGGAAGCGGATGGCGTGGACGGCCTCATAGGCCCGCTGGCGAGCGTCGGCCAGTGTCGCGCCCAGTGCCGTGACGCTCAACACCCGTCCCCCGTCGCTGACGACGCGAGGCTCGCGGTTGCTTGCAGGCTCGGTCCGGAGGGTCGTGCCGGCATGGAAAATTTTGACGTCGCCGGACCGCTCGGCGGCTTCCAGGTTCTCGATCGGATGGTCGCGCTCGTAGTGGCCGGGATACCCCTCCGAGGCCATGACGACCGTCACCGATGGCCGCTCGTCCCATTCCATGACCAGGGAATCAAGCCGCTCGTCGACGACGGCCTCGAGTGCATCGAGCAGGTCTGATTTCAGCCGCATGAGAATGACCTGCGTTTCCGGGTCACCGAAGCGGACATTGAATTCGAGGACCTTGGGCCCCTGGTTGGTGAGCATGAGGCCGGCGTAGATCACTCCCCGGAACGGCCGCCGGGCCCGTTTCAGTGCGTGGACAATAGGAACCAAGACCTCACGCTCGACCTGTTCCATCAAAACCGGCGTCACTCGGGGCGTGGGTGAGAAGGCGCCCATTCCGCCGGTGTTCGGGCCCTCGTCGTGATCGAAGGCACGCTTGTAATCCTGGCTGGACTCCAGAGGGACGATCGTGCGGCCGTCGGTGAGAGCCAGCACGCTGGTCTCGTGGCCGTCGAGCCGCTCCTCGATGAGCAGCCGGTCGCCAGCCTGGCCGAAGATCCGCCGGACCATGATCTGATCGATCGCTTCCAAGGCCTGGCGAAGATTGCCGCAGACGTAAACTCCCTTGCCCGCGGCCAGTCCGTCGGCCTTGAGAACCAGACCGACGGGCCGACCAAGGACGAAGTCGCGCGCGTCGGCGACCGAGCTATACACCCGTCGAGAGCCGCGCTCCTCGAACTCGACCTGGACCCCCGGGCTAAGCATCTCGCGCGGGTCGAGGATGCGCTCGACCGCCTCAATCGCCTCGGTAGCCGTGCGGCAGTGTAAGGTGTGCCGGATGGTCGAGCGGCCCCGGGACCGCACCACCAGCGCGACCTCGCGGGACATGACGTAATGCTCAGCATCGGGAGCCGAGCGAAAAATTCGATAGTCAGCCGTGGGAATCCCCGCCTGGCGCATCAGGTCCTTGGCAAAAACTTTCGATCCTTCCAGCTCGGCGGCGTCCTTGCGGGGCCCAAAGACGCGCAGCCCTTCCCGCTGGAAGACATCGACCAAGCCTCGGACTAGCGGTTCCTCGGGTCCGACAACGGTCAGGCCGATCCCCTCCTTGCGGGCGAACTGCACCAGGCCCCGCTGATCGCCGGGTTCGATCGGCACATTCTGCACGTCCAGCGCCGTGCCCGCGTTGCCCGGCGCGCAGTAGACAGCCGTCACGCGGGGCGACTGCTTCAACTTCCAGCAAAGGGCGTGTTCGCGTCCTCCCTTGCCGATCACCAGAACTTTCAACCTCGAGACTCCTTCGAAAAGCGACGAGCCGTGCTTCCCCCATTCTAGAATGGACTGCCGGCCGCGCACAGCAGAGACTGCAAGCGCCCATCCGCTGCCGCCCGGGAAGGTTCCTGGAACCCTGCGATTTCCTCCTTGCGCACAGGGCAACCGTATCCTAAGGACCAGGGCCGTTTTATTCCCTGAAAGCGGTGCCACAGGTCGCCCCCTCACCCGGCCTTCGGCGCGCCCGCGCGTGTGAGTCGGATGAAGCGAAGAAATGAAAGGATCGCAGACGAGACCACGTTCGGCTTGAGTGATTCAGTCACGATTTGTGATGACCGGAAGAAGTCTCGCCTCGCTCGGCCATCCGCCTTCGTGCAACACGCAGCAGCCCGACCTGCAGATTGCACGAAAAGCCCTCCGATCCTGGACTGCCCCGGCGCCACGACGATTCCGTAATCACAGTCTCGGCAGCCACTTCTGCTCGACATGGAGTTAGGCACGCTCGTTGCCTGAAGCGACTCATCAGTTCCACTGGGAAGGAGCAGGGAGTCGTACTCTCGAAGATAATGGGGTAAGAGGGTCCTTTCCCACACAAACGACGGCCCCCGGGCCAGCGAACTCAAGGAGCGAGGTACGTGTCTCTTTTGGTCCAGAAATTTGGCGGCAGCAGTGTCGCCGGCCCTGAAAGGATCATGGCTGCAGCCCGCCGCGTCATCGACGCTCATCGCCAGGGCGCGCAGGTCGTCGTGGTCGTTTCGGCGTGCGGCGACACCACGGATGAGCTGATCGAGATGGCTCGTCGGATCAGCAAGCGACCTCCGGCGCGCGAGCTGGATATGCTGCTTGCCACTGGGGAACAGGCCAGTGTGGCCTTGATGGCCATGGCCATCAAGACATTGGACATCCCGGCGGTCAGCTTCACCGGTGCCCAGATCGGCATCGTCACCGACAGCTTCCACACCAAGGCTCGGATCAAGAATATCTCAACCGAACGGATCCTCCACGCGCTGGACGATGGCAAGATCGTCCTGGTCGCTGGGTTTCAGGGTGTGGATCAGAACGCGGAGATCACAACCCTGGGCCGAGGCGGATCCGATACGACCGCCGTGGCCCTGGCGGCAGCGCTCGGAGCCGATGCCTGCGAGATCTATACCGATGTGGACGGGGTCTCGACGGCTGATCCCCGGATCGTGCCGACAGCCCGGAAGCTCGACCGGATCAGCTATGACGAGATGCTCGAGCTCGCCAGCCTGGGGGCCAAGGTCATGCACTCGCGCTCGATCGAATTCGCCAAGAAGCACGACGTTGCGATCCACGTCCGCAGTGCGTTCTCGAGCGCGCCGGGCACCTGGATCGTCGCGGATGGCGATGCGCGGCGGCTGGGCTGGAGCGTCACCGGTGCAGCCCTGGTGAGCGACGAGGCGAGAATCACGGTCCACGGTGTGCCAGATAGTCCAAAGTCCCTGCAGCACCTTTTCCAGCGGATCTCCGAGTCCCACGTCGCGGTTGACATGATCCTCAAGAACATCACGCGAGATGGATCGGCCAAGGTCAGTTTCACCGTGGCGGCCGACGAGATTGACGAGGCGCTCGAGGCCGCGGAGGCCGCCGCGAAAGACCTCGGAGCGACGGGCGTCGTACACGACAGCGATGTCTCCAAGATCTCGGTGGTCGGCCTGGGGATGCGGACCCATTGTGGTGTGGCTGCCACGATGCTCGAAGCACTCGCCAGAGCCGATATCAGCGCGCAGATGATCACAACGGGCGAGATCAAGATCAGCGTTCTGGTCGAGCGTGCCCTGGCCACCTGGGCGATCCGAGCGGTTCACCGGGCCTTCGGGCTCGACGCGCCGATGGAAGGCGCCCCGGCCTGGTTCCCACCACCGCGTCATCACGGCCACAACAAGTCCCAGCCCCAGGTCGACGATGGCTGGTGCCCTACCGCCGGACCGGCGAGCCCGAAGGAGCAGGCCGGTGGAATGGAGGATCTGGTGATCACGGGGGTCGAGCTCGATGACCGCCAGGGGCGGGTCACGATCCTCGAGATCTCCGACCAGCCTGGGTCCGCGGCCCAGATCCTTCGCCGGATCGCCGATGAGAACCTCTTCGTCGACATGATCGTCCAAAACATCAGCCTGGTGGGCACACCGAACCTCTCCCTCACCGTGGCGGCCAGGGACGTTGAGACGGCCGCCAGGGCAGCGGCCTCGCTCGTCGGCGCCGATCGCGTCGTCACGGAACCCCGCGTCGCCAAGCTGTCGGTCATTGGCGTGGGCATGCGTTCCCACACCGGAGTTGCGGCCCACATGTTCAGAGCTCTGGCCGAGCGCGAGATCGCAATCTCCATGATCAACACCAGCGAAGTCTCGATCAACGCGGTCACCGCGATCGCGAGGGGCGAGGAGGGTCTGGAATGCCTGAGGGAGGCCTTTCTCCAACCCCGCGCACAGTCAAGTGGCCGCAACGGGACAGCCCGGGCAAATGTGATTGCTTCGCGCGCCGCACTGCTCGTCATGGACCAACTTCGTCGATAAGAGAGGCACCGAACATGGCATCGAAAGGTCGGATGTTTGCGGGATGCACGGTCGCGCTCGTGACACCGTTTCGAGACGGCAAAGTCGACCACAGGGCGCTGCAGCGGGCGGTCGACTGGCAGATCGACCAGGGGACAACCATCCTCAGTCCCGCCGGCACGACCGGAGAGGGGCCCACCTTGACGCGTGCCGAGCACGAGCAGTTGATCGCGACCGTGGTCGAACAGACCGCGGGCCGGGCCCTAGTGCTGGCCGGCACCGGTTCCTGCTCCACGGCCGAGGCAATCCGGCTGACTCGGTTCGCTGCCGAGGCAGGCGCTGACGGGGCACTGGTCGTTGCCCCCTACTACAACCGGCCCACCCAGGAAGGACTCCACGCCCATTTCGCCCACATCGCCGACGCCAGCCGCCTCCCCCTGGTGGTCTACAACGTACCGTCCCGGACCGCATGTCATCTCGAGCCGGAGACGATCGAGCGGCTTGCCCATCACGACCGGATCATTGCGATCAAAGAGGCGAGCGGCTCGCTCGACCAGGCCAGCGAGATCCTCGCGCGCACCGAACTGACCGTACTTTCGGGTAATGACAGCCTCACCCTGCCAATGCTCGCCGTCGGGGCTGAAGGTGTCATCTCGGTTGTGGCCAACCTGGTCCCCAAGGAGATGATCGCCCTGGTCGATGCGTGCCGCCAAGGCGACTTTGCCAAGGCCCGACGCCTTCACATCCACCTCTTCCCACTCAGCCAGGCGCTCATGAACCTGGCCCCCAACCCAATCACCGTGAAGACCGCGATCGCGCTGATCGGCCAGGGGAACGGTGAGCTGCGCCTGCCTCTGACACCTCCCGACCTTCGCGTGCGGGAGACCCTGAGCGTGATTCTCTGCCGCCACGGCCTGCGCGTCGTTCATGAGTCGGGCGCCGGAGCTTGAGAAAAGGCGGTGGTTCCAGCTCTGGGCCGGGTCGCCCTGGGGGACCAATCCCC
>JBKQMU010000193.1:0-23814 GCA_052146555.1 Isosphaeraceae bacterium | reverse complement strand
GTCAGCGGTCGCGGGATCATCGTTGATACAAACAATTATATGATCACTTATGTGACGATCCACGACAACAATATCCTGGCTCAAGAGCGTGGAGACCTCGAGTATGGCCAGATGGGGCTGTGCGCGACGGCGTTGCGAGTGCGAAACTGGGAAGGGACGATCAGCAATCTCGATGTTTACAACAACACGTTTGCTGCTCAGACCGGCGTCGGTCCGGGAATCCCCGCTCATGCTGACTTCGCCGCCGCCGGGGCGCGGCTCGGGCTGTACAATGAGGTCGGTCAGGAAGACAACTGTAACATCACCTTCCAGAACAATCTGTTCAAGGCAATCGTAGTCAAGTCGGACCCGAGCATTCCGTACAACAGCGCTTATGGGATTTCCTTCCCCCGATATGACGCCGGCATGGGCGTCAAGTTCGTAGACAACACCTGCGAGAGCAATAACATCGCCGTCAACTTTGGTGACAGCGACGGGATCAACGAATCGGATATCACGATGATCGACACGACCGTCGTCAAATCGGCCGAGGGCCAGCCGATGCCGTTCTCCAGCTTCATGGTGGGCAACTGGGGAGGCAACACGCACAACGTCCGCATGGTCGATACCGTTTACAAGAACGGCGCCCCATCGACTCCAACATTCGTCAGTTCGGGTGCCAAGGACATCTCGTTTGGCAACACGCTCTCTGAGCAAGTGGTCGATTCCCAGGGTGAAGCTGTCGCCGGTGCGATTGCGAGCATCTTCGACGCAAGCGGAGACCTGGTTTACAGTGGAACAACCGGCGCCGACGGGATGCTCGCCGCCATCCCACTGGTTACTATGACAGAATCGGTCGCCCCCGGCGGCAACAACAATAAGCCGACCATCACGACGACTTCCAAATTCACCGTCGCACTGAAGTCGGGATCGATGTCCGCCAATAGTGTCGTCGGGCTGACCCATGACCAGAGCGTTCAGGTGGTCGTGCAGTGACGCACTGCTCTTACGGTTCGCGATCACCTATGTCCACAGTATTCGCTCCGCTTCAGGAACGTTGTCGCAGCCACAAAACGCTGAGCATCACGCCGCCGGCGTCAGGGGCGAACTTCGACAGCCCCGATATCTGGGCTTGTTCCTCGAGGACGACGCAGGATATCACTCTTGGGCGTCTCCCCGGGATTGGCCGCGTCAATGACAGGAGAGCCCTCGGAGGGAGTTCCGAAGCTCACGACCAGGCTCTTGTGAACCTCCTCGATCGTGGTACTTCCGTCCGCAAACCGGTGGGCGGTGGGATTCCAAGAAGGGGGCACCACCGCACGCAGACTTGCCGGCAGGCCGGGATCTTTGACGATCGCACGTGGGTCATCGGTCACGTTGAGAACCCGGCCTCGGTCCACGGGGATGGGCCGGCCGCCGTTATAGTAGAGGCAGTTTAACAGCGACACCCCTGTACTGTTCTCCGGTCTGCCGGAACTGAGGTGGGTCATCGTGCCAGTGGGATCGGACCAAATGTTGTTGGCAAAGAGGATATTCACATTCTTGGGATTTGGTCCGTAGCGCGTCAGCCGCATCGCGAAGGCCCAGTCGTCGGATCCCAGGGGAAGATTACCGTGGATCGTGTTGGAGCGGAACTTCACATCTTTGACCCCCGAGACCGTGAATACCGCTGAGATCCCGTTTCGGCTGTTGCCCAAAAAAAGGTTATTCTCAATGAGCACGTTTTCGGCCTCGAAGAACGGCTTGGCATCCTCGCCGAGCATCAGGAAACCTTCGTCCGGTCGCCCCTGCCAGTTCAAGAATATGTTGCCGCGAACCAGGAAGTTCCGGCTAATTGGCTGGTCTCCTGAGTTCTTGATCAAGACGAACGGATGCGTGATGTTCAGCACCGGACGCCCGCTCGCCTTGTAGTCGTTGAAGAAGACGTTATCCTCGATCATCACGTCGTGGACAGTGTTAACGTCCAGGTGCTCGTCGCCCCCTCTGGGCTGGTTGTAAAAGAGATTGCCGAGCAATCGGATATGGTGGGCACGTGCATTAATTTTCACAATATCATTCTTATAGCTGTCATGAATGATATTGTCGTGCAAAAGGATCGACCCTGTTTCCCCTCCGGTGATCTGGATCAGATAACCATCGTTACCGCCTGGCGTCCCCCTCATCTCGAATCCGCTTAAGGTGATTTCCTTAGCCCCCTCAACGTGGAGCACACGGTGGTGTGACGGTGTGCTCATCCAGCGAACCTGATAGGGATGCTGGGCGCGGATGACAACCGGCCTGGTAAAGGCCCTGCGTAGACTTTGGGGGCCGTAGGTACCATCGAGAAACACCAGCTCAGCCCCCCCGTCTGGCATCGAGTCAGTCGCATGAACGAGGCTGGCCCATGGCCTTTGCAACGTGCCGTTGCCCGAACGGTCGCTCCCTTTGGGCCCGACGTAGAAAGGCCTGGCTACCTCTTGAGGCCATGTCTGGCGGGGTCGCCCGAAGAGCGCCAAGCCGATCATTCCCCATAGGAAAAGACGCTGCAAAGCAGTCACAGGGCGATCTCCATGCAAGTGCCACGTCCACGGAACCTCAGGCGGTCCAACCCGTGGAAATGGATTTCGGGTCACACCTGCGGATGAGCCGCGACGATCTCTGGTTGAAAACCCACTGCCGAGTCGCCGCGCAGATGGGGAGCTCCTGCCACGAGGGATCCTAGTGCA
Organism: Isosphaeraceae bacterium; assembly: GCA_052146555.1. Classification (GTDB taxonomy): domain Bacteria; phylum Planctomycetota; class Planctomycetia; order Isosphaerales; family Isosphaeraceae; genus Aquisphaera. Next base: position 21,130 of record JBKQMU010000193.1, on the reverse strand, counting down.
GCGGAAGCACAGGGGCCAAGCGCCAAGGAGGGGGCGTTCACCCAAGTCGGATTCCGAGGGTCTTGACCCAGCTTACCATCCCGGCCCGGCCCAGCTCGATCCACAAGGCGAAGAATGAGTAAGGGACCGTTCCCAGCAAGCCAACCAGGATGAACCGGGGCCAGCTCGAGATGGGAATGATCGAAACGATCAACATCCAGAACAAGCCCAGCGCCATTCCGAGCACGAGAGGCTTGAGCCAGGCGGCACAGAAATAGGCTCCTGGGGGTATCTCGAGCATCCGACAAACTGAGACAATGACGATGCAGCTGGAGACCAGATTGGGCAAGACAGTGCCAAGGGCGACCCCAAGGATCCCCATCGGCTGGGCCAGCAGGGCACTCAGTATGAGGTTCGCGATTGCCTCCAACACCATCACAATCGCGAAGAACCGGAGGTTGCCCGTGCCATAGATCACCTTGGCGGCGACCATCTGTCCGATCGATATCGCGACCGTTGCCGACAGGGCCGCCAGCACGGGGAACGATGCAGCGGCGTAGCCTGATCCCACCCAGATGTCGATGAAGCCTCTGCCCAGGGACAAGAATCCCACTTGGAAGGGAATCGCCATCCAGAGCAGAATGCGGGTGCCGTCCAGGAACAGGCGATTGATCGCCTGGTGGTTCCTCGCCACATCGAACGAGCTGATCGCGGGCATGAAGGGCATCGACATGGTCCGGAACGGCTCCTTGGAGTACTCGACCATCCGGGCCCCGAGTGCGAAGAAGGTGATATACTGCGGCGCCAGAAAAGCGCCGATCACCAGGGAGTCGGTCTGGAACGAGATCCGTCCCGCGATCATCACAAGAAAAGAGTACATGCTGAAGCCGAAGATCAGACGAAGCGTGGCCCTGTTTACGTAGCGATAGGAAAGGCGCAATTGTGGCACGTAATAGCAGGACGCGATGCTCAAGGTCAGACTCTCACCCAGTCCGCTGCAGACGAGGATGATTCCCACCGTGGCAAGCCCGTATCCCGCCATCATGGACAATGCCAACAACATCGCGGCAAGCAGCGACCAGAACGTCCGAATGAGGATTTTTGCGGGATAATGACCGATGCTATCCAGCATCACGGCAAACGATCCCAGTGGAAGCCGGATCGCCAGGCTGGTACCAAGCAGAAGCAAGAGTAGGCGGACCTCATTCGCCAGGTCCGCAGGCGCGCCCAGCGGCCGAGACCAGCCGAAAGCCAGAAACACGGTGATCACCAGCACCAGCGTGCCGAGGACCAGATACAGTGCGAATGATGTGTTGACGACGCGGTTGAGGTCTCTCCAGTCCCGTCGAGTCTCGAACTGGGCGGCATTTCGTACGACCGAAGCGAGGATTCCCATGTCGAAGAGCGACAGGTAGGCGAGGACCGATTCCACCAGCGACCAGACTCCGTATCGGCGATCTCCTAGACCGCGGATCAGGATTGGCGTCATCATGAACGTGACGACCGCGTGCACCGTGAACCCGAGAAGGCTCACAACGGCATTCTTGGTCAGGCGCTGATTGCGGTGAGTGGAAACTGTCGCCATGGACTGCCTTTTTCCCGAGGAACCGATCTCAACAATTCCTCGACTCGCCCCATCGCGATCCACTCGCTGCCCAGGCCAGCCATTTTTTCGGCCTCGGCGTTTGCCCGAACTCTATGTGGATGATTGCTGGCCGGCCCAGGCTCGGAAGAACATGCCTCGAGGTAGGTCAACAGGTCTACTTCAAATAAAGAGTGATTCTAGGTGATTAAGAGTCCTGGCCCGCCGAGCTCTGATCTCTTTTTCCAAAATGAAACCCGGAAAGAGCGACCGGGCTCTGGCCTTCTTGGAGATCCTGCTGAGAATCGTCTCTCGATCATATGCATGTCTTACGATCTCAGGGTAGTTGCGGTGAGCGATCTCGTCTGCAATCTTTCTGGGGGGCTTCCCAACGACCTTGCTCGTACTTAGGAGCCGGAGGTTCATCGCCCGGAACACCTCGATCGGCCCCCGGACTCTCTCCGGGTTTTCAGGTGTGGCCCCGGCCATGACGGAACCGCAGACGCCTCCGCCGTTGACCACGTAATCAGGCAGGAAGGAGATCCCTCGCTCGTCGAAGACCTCTAGCGCTTCGTCGGTGCAGGGAACGTTGGCCACGGGCAAGATCAGCGAGGTCTTGAGCCTGCGGGCACGGTCAGCGTCGATGCTGTGGACCCGCGCGCATGGGATGAAGATATCTGATTCGATGTCGAACAGCTCGTCGGTTGCAATTGGCTTCCACGGCTTACCGGGCTTGTCCCAGGCGAATCCGCCTCGCTGATGGGCAAGTACTGCATCAAGATCGACTCCCGCGGGGGCGGAGGCGCCGCCACGATGCGTTGTGAGCGCGACCACCTTGACACCCAGCTCCTTGAGAAAAGGAACCATGTACCCGGCCACGCTGCCGAATCCTTCGAACGCGACCCGGGTCCGATCGGGCTTAACGCCAAGGTGGTCGATGCAGGCTTGAAGCGCCGCGAACGCCCAGACCGCGGTGCGAAATGAAGAGCCGCCATCGTCCTGCTGCTGTAATTTGTGGCCGATCCCGCCGAAGAAGTCGATCAGTCCATCCGCGTAGAAATTCATGTCGGTGTGTGGCGACCAGAGGTTCCGGTCGATCAGGGGGCGGAGGTGCCGCGCGGCCTCCTGGATTAAGAGTCTTCGTCGCTCTGGTGGCTCATCGTAGCTGACCCGCAGCCCAGCCTTGGCCCCTCCTTGGTCCAGCTTGAAGAATGCATACTTGTAGGTCATCGCACGAGCGAGCAGCTCGACCTCGCGCCTTTCAATGTCGGGCACACAGCGCATTCCTCCCGAAGTTCCATAGTTCCCCAGCGAGTGTATACAGAGAAAACCCCTCAGACCAATCTTTTCATCAGCGATTTCGACGGTGAAAAGGGGTGTCTCGGGGATGCCTGTGCTACCGGCTGCTGTCATCGGGGCAATGATCCTCGGTACGGTGCTCCATGCGTTGGAAATCACGCCTTCTCGCTCGCCCATCGGATCCAAATTCCTTAACTCTTTCGAGTACAACCCCCCACGGAGCGCTTCACAAGGAGCTTCGGGATGGTTCGGGGCCCCTGCGCATGGTCTGCTCTAGAATCGGCATGTGCCCGGTGGTACGATCCCCTCAGACATGACGAAATGCTGGCCCATCAAGAACGAGCGAAACGACCCCTCTGGCTGTTTGGCCGCTCGTGTTACGAACCCTGAAGGACCCTATTCGATTTGAGCCGATCCCTGGATGTCTACGGTCGATGGGTCGCCGCAACCTGGGTCCTGCACCTGCGGTGAGCGGCGGGGACGGTTCTTCCGCTGGTCTCAGTCGAGATAACCTTGTCGCGGTGGCTTCGCCGCCCGCAAGGCATGGCAGATTGACACTCAGACATCGATCTTGAACAAATTCTCAAACAATCAGCTTGGCTCCCGAGCTTCTCATATGTTTTTTCCTCAACTTACAAGTAAGCGATGCGCTAGGCGCTTGGGATCTTTCGTCCTTGCCGCCTTTTTCACCGTTTTGGCGTTGGCCGCCAATAGTGGAAGGCTGTGCCTTTACAGCGATGGCACGCAGTATCAGAGCGAGGCGGAAAACCTGTTACAGGGCAGGGGCTTCGCCACGAGCGCTGCTTACTACGACGAGCACTATCTCCTGTGCAAACTCCCCGCGCCCCAGACATTGCACCCCCCAGGCTACCCGCTCCTGATTGCTGCGACGGCCGTGCTCGGTACCGATACCAAGACGGCCGCGCTGCTCGTCATTCTCTTCTCATACAACATGGTCCCAATTCTTCTTTACCAGGCAGGAAGAGAAAAGGGCCATGATCGTCTCGCTTGCCAGTTGATATCAGTTTCATGGTATGGATTTGTAACAATATGGTTTAACATCTTGTCCTACATGAGCGAGCCTATATTTACGTGTTTTACTCTTCTAAGCGTACTCTTTGCCCTCAAGGTGAATCACTCGGCCAACCCCGTTTGGCCGCTACTGGCGGGTTGCAGCGCCGCTTATGCGATCCTGATTCGATACGCGGGAGTATTCCTTCTCGCGAGTTTCTTGGTCTGCTTCGCCGTCAGGCAGGTGCAGCTCAGAGATCGGCGCACTCTGCGCGACGTAGGTCTTGTCGGCTTGCCGCCAAGCTTGGTGGTTCTCGGGTTGTTCCTGAGGAATTGGGCGATTTCTCATAGCATTCGGGGTGGTAACTCCGATCAATTGAATCAGCCATTTCTGTCAGTTGCTATGGTGTTTTACCATGCATTCTCGGACCTCTTCGGGTTTGATCTGGCAGGTCTCAAGAGCGGGAGAATCGGGGAGGTGCTCTCGGTCATTTTTTTCCTGCTCTGCGTGGCCTGGATCCTCGGATCTCTTGCCGCGCCAGGAGACGGGGCGGATCGCCAAGGTCAAAGACCGCTCTTAAACCCGGTGCTCTCCTTGCCATGGCTCTACTCCGTGATATCCCTGGGGGCTTTGGGCTATCTCGAAATGAGATCCCCCATCGAGCTGAGCGCGCGCATGCTGATACCGCTTGTTCCCTTTCTCTTGCTAGCAGTCCTCGACCTTGCAACCTGGATCCCCAAGACGAAGAGGTGGAGTCGAACAATCGGCAGGGCGTTTGTGGCGCTCGGAGCCGTCGTGTTCGCACTTGGTCAGGTCAATGCATACGTTGCGGCAGATCGAGCTCATGTGGTCTACCTCTGGACCGCACGAACAATCAGGCAAGCCCTAGAAGAGCACATGGGTGGGGAACAACTGGGGAGATTCTTGGCCGAGCGAACCAGCTTCGATCATCCGGTTTTCGCTAACCGGGCTCAGGTTCTTCACCCCATACTGAGATGCCCTGTACTGGGTCTTCCCCCCGAAGCCTATTCACCAAAGCAGTGGGACGAGAAAGCCGTCAAGCAGCTTCTGGGATGCTTTGGGGTCGACTACATCATCTGCTTTCCAGCCTTGTTGGGCACGACTCGACAGGATGCGTTTTTCAGGCAGCTTGTTGAGAAGTCTCCCCCTCCTTGGCTCGACCTGATTCATAAGGCTTCGGATGTTCGAGTCTATAGGTTTGAAAGGCGTGGCGCTGGGTAAGCGCTCCGAGCGGGTCTTTACCCGATGGGCAGACTTGGGGCCACGCAGGCTGGACCGGTTTTAGCACCGTGGCTTGACTCCCTTGAGCCGGGCGACGACGGGCCGGCCTGATCGCAGTAACAGATCGCGGAGCCCGATGGGAGACCTCTTTAGGGCTATGTTCCAGACCACGTAACCCAGCCTCAGGAGAGCGAAGAGCAAACGATCTTGGACCGAGATCAATCCCGTGCTGGCCACCGATCCTCGACGCACCCGGTTGACGAACCGCCCATGACGCAGCGCGTCGACGATCGCCCCGGCTTGGAGAGACTCGACGTCGCACTCGACCCAGGCGTCCCGGGGCTGATCGAGGTTGTGTAGATCTAGGCCGAAGACAAAATGCACCGGGCTGCCGCGCCGTCGCTCCATCCGAACTCGGCGCAGCAGCCCGAGATCAGGCACGAGTGTGCCGTCCACTTTGCCGTTGAGGACTTCGACGGCGTCGCAATCAAGAACGCGACCGACTTGCCGCGATCGCGATCGCTTAAGCGGATGGACCCAGATCGCGTAGCCCCCGGCCGCGCGGATCTGGCGGACGACAGTTTCGGGTGCGCCGGGAGTCGGTCGTTCGTGGACGCCAATCCCAGCGATCTCGACACCGCCCTTACACAATACCTCGATCCCCGGAATCGCCACGAACCGATCGTCACTGACCGCCCGGCAAGCCTCCACAAGTTGCCGATACCTCTCGGAGCTCACCCCTCGGTCGTGGTCGGTCAGGGCAACAAAGTGGAACCCGTCTCTCACCAGACAAAGGCGCAGGTCTTGGAGGCTCGCGGAGCCGTCATATGAGAAGTCCGAGTGACAGTGAACGATTCCCCTCGCGATCAAAGAGCGCCTCCCGAGCTTGGGCGGATACGGGACAATCGCTGGCGAAACCATCGCCCAAGATCCGCCAAACCCGGCTGAAAATCGGCCGCGGCGAAGTCGTCATACTTCAGCCCAGGATACCAGGGCAAAGCAACGGCCAGGACGTTCTTCCAGAATGGGGGATAAGGAGCGGGCCATCCAGGAGGTGGCCCATGCCGCAAGTTCTCAAGATGGACCAAGTCCGCGGCCAGCCATCGGGCGGTGATCCCAATCCGATAAGCGACGTGCTCCGGAGGCTGCTTCCCTTCGAGCAGCCAGCCAACCAGGATGAGAGGATAATCGAGGCCGCAGTAGATCGGTAGCTGCATGGACCCCCAGGGGCGGCCGTTGATTTCCATCAAGCTCAGCGCACCGGTTCTGGGGTTCTGCTTGAACTCCACCATGGCGATGCCACGAAAGCCACTGCGATCGAGCAGCCTCGAGCCGAACTCCTCCACACGCGAGTCAATAGGGATGGAGCAGCGGGCGCTGCTGCCCGAGCCCCTCGGGTCTTTTTCGCGCAAACGTTGCCATTGAAACGGCAGCCGTATGCCACCTTCAACCACCAGAGCGGCGAACCCCAGGCCGATCCCCGGTGTAAATTTCTGTACCAACACATCGCCGACACAGGCAAGTCGGGACTCCACCAAGGTGACCAGCTCGTCCCAGGAGCCGGCGAACCTCACTGTCCCCGGAAATCCCCCATCTCCGGACCAACGGATCGAGCAGCGATCCTTGACAACCAGCGGGAACCCCCAGTCCCGCGTAGGGGCGAGCTCGTCGCACGAATGGACGTGTGCGGTTGGCGGAGCGGGAATCCCCAGCTCCGCAGCCATCGAAACCGCCCAGAGCTTGTCCGAGGACCGTTCGACGGCTTGTGGGTCGGGCACACCGAGCTTTGTCCATCCCGAGAAGGAATTGGCATTCTGTGCCAGGGGCCAGGTCGTTGCATCGGACATGGGCAGGATCAGGTCGATCGACTCTTCCCTCGCGACGGTTGCCACGGCCTCGACGAACGCCCAGACCCCTTCCGGTGCCGAAGGATAAGTGACGCTCCGCCGGCAGAAGCGCGATCGAGATGCATAGGGTTGACCCCCTTTCGAGATGCCAACGCCCACCCAGTGGCCTGCTCGTCCCAGCGACCGGACGAACGCCAGGGCTGCGGGGCCATGTCCGTCTAGCACCAGGATCCTAGCCATAGGGCACTCGAGAAGACCGTCGCGATGACCCAGCTCAAATCGCCATGCCGAGCAACGTGCAGTCGAGAGTCCAGGCCAACTCCTGCGGATCCTGCGGAACGCTGATTCGATGGAGGGCCAGGGGATTGTCGCCGGGGCGGACCGGGCCCGACTCGCTCGTTACCGCCGTCTGGTATCCGATTCTATCGGCTACGGCCGAGGTATGTTGAGTCCAGTGGGGCTGGAGAATCGGGTTCGGGTAAGAGAAATGCACGGCCGGCTGGTTCAATGCTGCTTCGAGAAAGATCTTGGAATTGTGCAGCTCGCGTTCGGCCTCCTCCTGGCCGATCTGGGCCAGATTCGGATGACACATCGTGTGCGATCCAATGATGTGTCCCCTGTCGCGGAGGGCGCGGACGTGGTCCTGATTCATCATGAGACCGGCCGATTCCAAAGGAGCGACTTCCAGGGCGGATTCGATGGACTGCAGAATGGTCTCCTGAGCGTCTCCCGTGCTGCATGCACAAGCCCTGCAAGAAGCGATGAACGCCTCCTCTCTCTGCCTCTGACCGTCGAGCTCGTAGAGACGCGCTTGGGTAGGAATCCGAAGATCCGATTTCCGCGTGGCTCCAAACGCGTGGCGCAGGCGGCAAAACCAAGGTGCGCGGTTTCCGATGAGCGCGTCGACGGTAATGTAGAATGCCGCCTTGATGCCGAAACGCTCGAGGATCGGAGCGGCGAGCAAGTAGTTGTCGAGGTATCCATCATCAAACGTCACGACAATCGCACCTCGGGGAATGTCTTGCTCGCCGCGGACGAATAAGACGATATCATCAAGAGTCACAGGGTTGTAGCACCGGGTGATCAACTCCATCTGTCGGGAGAAGCATTCGGGCGTGTGGATAATGGCCGTTCCGATCGAGTGCTCATGCTCCTGCGGACGTTCCTCAATGGCATGGTACCGCAAGATGGCTGCTTGCTTCGCGACCAAAGACGACGCGAGGCGAAGGGCTCCAGTTCGCTTCAATACTCGCTTGAGGCCTCGCCGAGCGGCTGCCTTCAGATCACCCGAAAACAACGCGACACACTCTCTTTCGCTGGCTGAAACAAGCTTCTCTGATCCTACTGACTCAAGTGAAGCTAACAGTACTCGGATTACCTGAAAACCCTTCGATTTCCGGCCTGCGAGAGCAACTTGCTGTCCAGTTTGAAGCGATGGAGCCAGTAAGACTCCCTGAGCGAGTGCCGCTGAACGTCGTCGATCAAGCAGTAGGGCGAGCCCTGATTGAGGACGATAACGCGGTTGTCGGGCAACCCGCAAAGGGCACCAGCCCACTTGGATCTCGGGACTCGCGAAATCAGCAGGTCTTGATGGTTCCCGCGGGATCCGCGGAGCAAACTCCCAGTCGAATCGCGATTCCACTGATCTGCCATGGTCAGCATGTCACGGACCGAGGATCTCACCCGGGAAGACCATCAGAATCGGCGGCAACCCCCAAACGGCCCCTTCCGCTTGCCGGCTTGGATCTCCGTCCCCAGACTTGAACCCCCTGAAACGTAGCCATCGGCTGGTACAACTCCTGAATCGCTCGCTTGATGAGCGGGAATTGCTGGATGGACCTTGACCCTGGCTGATCGGGTGACCAGACGACCACCGAATCGGTGGCTTCGCGGAGTGACGCCTCGAACCGCGGCTCATCGGCCTTGCTCACGACGCTAAGCCAGGTCAAGGATTCTGCGGGGAAGGCAGAGAGACGGCCCAGGGGGCCTGCCACGGCGATACCCGAAAGCGCATTGGCAATCCGCGTTCTGGGTCCCAGGTGCTCAGTCAAGTAATCGAGCAAAGACCGATACGACGACCAAGTCAAGATTAATGTATTTCCGGGAGCAACGTAGAACCCCGTTGGCTCAGCCTCGAGACTCAGCCCTCGATCTCTCAGCGCCTCCCTGAAACGATCGGGTCGACAGTAGCGTGGGAGCGCCGAGACGGAGAGCGCGAGGACCAAAAGCAGGGTAATCACCTTCATGGATGACGACAGGTCCGCCACGCTCAGAATCAACTGGCTCAGAACAGCCAGGTTCAGGGACCAAAAAAGCCAATAAGGATGCGCGCTGTATGCATGCGCTCGAGGCGTCAAGCAGAGGTACACAATGCAGCACGCCCATGAGACCAGCCAAGTCCGCACAAGTCGGCGCCGATCGGGTTGGCAAGACGCCACGAAAATCAAAGCCACCAGCACTGCACCGGATTTGAGCGGCAGCACGGTCCGCGACGCGTCTGCGATCCAGCGAGCAGGACTTGCGAAATCCCGGTACGTGCTGCTGGCGGCCGTTGTGACGCAGCGCAGAAAATCACCCCAGACACCGTTGCCGAGTATGGGCATGAAAAAGAGGACCAGGAGCATGGCGGTAAGGCTCGCTCCGGCGATCGCTCTGGGGGCCGTACGCGCCAAAGGTTCACAAGGTCGGCGGACCTGTTCATCGAGTGCCAAGACCAGCGCAGGCGCCCAGGAGACGACCTGCGGTCGGATGACCAAACCAAAGGCGTAGCACAACGCCCCCAGTGCCATCGAAAGTCGCGTTGGTCCCGAATTCAGCACCATGATGGCCATCGCACACCATAAAGCGGCGTGCCAGTCTCTCTGTGCAACCATGCTGAAGTCTTGATTGAAATAATAGGAGCAAAGCGAGGCTGTGGCGATAGCACCAGGGAGGAGGCTGGCGAAGCGGCGATAGCTCCAGCTCAGAAGCGTGGCGACAAGCAACAGGAATAACAATTGATCGAACGCATTGTAAGCCCCTGTATTTCCCCACCCGAAAAGCTTGCCGACAAGCCAGAACTGGTAGATCGCGCCCGGAAAGTTGTTGCAAAGCTGATCGCGGTAAGGAAGGTAACCGGCATCCCAGGATCGCGCGACCGTCGAAAAGACATCGTGATCGGACCACCAGGGCCAGTACAAATACTGGCCTGACCAGAGGACGAATTGGACGCAGCAGAGACATAGCAGAACGATCGTGCCGCGCCGGATGAGCCTTGGTTCCACGAGGCGGATGCTCCGCGAAAAGCCCGAAAGGACAGCCTGGGAGACCTGAGGAGGAAAACTGTCGAACTGCCGGGGCGTGGGGGTAGCTCTCGTTCGCCAGCCGACCGCAACCTCAGTCAGTAAGAGAACATGGTCATTGACGTACGACCGTTCCTCATGAGCTTCGAGCTCGCCAGAGCCGAGGTACGATGCACAAGCTCGATCGCCGGCCGGGATCGGACTGAATCACCTCCGACCCCACTTGAGCATCGATCGACGCCAAGTATTCAACGTCCCCCAGGGGCTGCTTGCGAGCGGACCGGATCGCACTGGCAATGCAGTGCGCGTCGTCGAACGCCGCTATGGCTCCGCTCACTATGCGAGTTCAGCACATCGCGACAAAGCCTCTGCGGGGACTCCAGAGGTGAACACGTTTGGAACTCTCGAGATGCAAAAGCGGTATTTTCCCGAAGGTTCCGCCGCAATATTATCAAGATATTCACAGTTGAAGCGAGCATCTGTTCCGAATCGTTCAGCCACTAAGCCGGAGATCCGCTCCAGGCTGGCCTGACCGAAGTCTTCACCCCGCACGATCCGGAAGACAAACCGGTCACGCTCCTCCTGGATGATTTGGAGCTGGGCAATCCCGGGAACTTGCAGGGCGAAATTCTCGGTCAGCGAGATTCCCGAGATCAGCTCGCCCCGGGTCGTCGTGACGTAATCGGCCTCTCGCCCCTCGACCCGCTGCAGCAAGGGGAACCCTCTGCCGCAGGAGCAAGTTCGAGCGGACCAGGTTGCCACATCGCCCACCTGGTAGCGGATCATCGGCATGGCGCGGTTGGAGAGGTCAGTGACGATCACGGAGCCAGGCTCACCCGGCCCGACCGGCTGGCCGTCGCGGAGTAACTCCACGTAGACCCCGTCGCAATTGACGTGCAGGCCCTCATGCCGCTCGCATTCGCAAGCGATCAGGCTGACCTCTTCACAGCCGTAACGGTTGGTGACCTTGCAGGCGAAGACTTCCTCGATCTTCCGCCGCTGCCACTCGTGCAGGATCATGGCGCTCGTGATGATGCCTTTGGGCCGGATTGGCCCCAGTTCCTGTCTGCGAACGAACTCAGCGAAGAGGAAGACTGAGTGCGCATGACCAAAGATCAGTGACGGGGGCCGGCGGGCGAGGTCGTCCGCGAAGCGGAGCATCGTCGCCACGTCTATCTTGAGCGTGTCGAGGTAACGTTTACGCTCCAGAAGCGTGTTGCGAAGCCTTCCGCGCCAGCCATGCTTGACGAACTCGGGGTTGCCCCAAATCATCGCCGTCGACTCACCGAATCTCCAGCCACTCCACTCGTCCGATCGCAGTGTACAGGCTCGTTTGAACTGCATGCTCGCCTCGTCGACCCAGACCTCGAGCGAGACGCCCGTGGAGCCCGACGTGGTCTTCCGCACCAGTTTCGAGCGGTCGATACCCTCGGCGCGCATCTCGGGGCCATGGGAGCGGATGTCGGCCTTGGTCAACACTGGAATCCGCGTGAAATCATCCCAGAGAAGGGTGCGGTTGTGGGCGACTCCCGCTGCTTCGAGTCGCTTCTTGTAAAAAGATGTGGCTCTGCGGGCGTAATCGACAATCGATAAGACCGCGCTTCGTTGCCGATCACGGATGGCTTCCGGCGAATCGTACTGAGCCTGCCTCAGTTTTCGGTAATGCCTCAAGAAAGGACTTTGCTCCCAGGCCGCCCAGAGGGGCCCGACAAGCATCCGCACCAAGAGGGCATGGGGATCCAAGAACCACCTCGCTGGTCATGAGCCACAAGTTCGCCAAACTCGAGCTACCACGCGCAAACTCGATCGCGGGCCGGCATCAAACACGATGACTCCGGACGACAGAGCAAGACCACCTCATTGATGATCATGGGCCTGAAGGCTCCAGCCAACCGAAGGTCCATAGCACCGGCGCGCAGACTCGCGGCGAGACGATAAATCTCGCTGACCAGACACCGATCGCGATTGAAAGCCGGCCGAGCCCTCGACGCGACACCTGCCACTGGCCCGCACTCATGGCCGTCGATAGGCGGAAACCAAGTAAACGACCGAGTTCTGCTGCTTAATGTCCTTCGGGGTGATCCAGTCTAGAGCCATCATCCAAACCTGGGTAAATGCGCTCACCAGGTTGATCACTGGAGCAGCGAGATGTCCGAACTGATGCAGGAAACCCCGCACCAGCTGGAGCCGCAGCTGTGCGGTGTAAGCCAGTGGGCCTACGCAGCCGTACTGGCGATTGACCCGGAACCCAAAACGCTCGACCTCGTACTTGATGCCCCAGCACGTCCAGCGTCGGACGTCGGTCGGGTAGGGATGATAAACCCAGCACCCGTGCGTCGAAAGAACTAGCACACCGCCTGGCCTCAATAACCGCTTGCACTCCGATAGGTAGCCGACCACATCGACAACGTGCTCCAAAACCTGCACGGAGAGAATCAGGTCAACGGACTGGTCGGGTAACGGTACCTGCTGGCCTGGTTCAAGACGTATGTCGGCCTGGGAGTTGGCGCCAACGTCGACCCCAATGTACCTGCCAACCCGACCTTGAAAGACCGACTCATATGGTCGGGTACCGCAGCCGAAGTCCACCACGACTGGGTGCCCACCGGGGGGAAGTTCGGTCTCGATGGTGCTCTGGAGGCTCTTCCTTATCTCCGTCATCAAATAGAAATTGTAATCCCATATTTTCGGTTTGAGCCTTCGCTCTCCCTCGATCACCGGAATTCCTCTTGGCATGGACTCCTCTCGCCCTTCTCATCGGGATGTCGATAGGAAAGCGCTGTGAATGCCGGAGCATCCCGATACCTAGGACATCGCGGCTCCGGCCCCTGCGTACGAAATTCATCCACGTGCATCGAATCCTCGAGATCGTGATAAAAATGGGATAACACATTAATGAATAATTAGCTACTGCTTTTGACCGATGAGCCAGAGAGACTGGCCCATCCGGCGACCGGTTAGCAGGTGAAGCACCCCCGCCGCAGCTTGTGCGAGTGCCCCCTCAAAATGGTAGGGGAGCGAGCCTACTTGCACTTGGCCAACGTGGGAGGCGACCAGACGCCCTAGTGCGCTGGCCGACCACCGCGTGTAATGATGGGGCGGGTAGTCGGTGTTCGAGTGCGGCCGCCGTAGTGCCCGTTTGCCGACCGCAAAGAGCCGATACATGTTGGGAGTCGTGACCAGCAAGAAACCGGAAGGCTTCAGCAAACTGGCTGCACGCCGGAGGAACGGCTGGGGCGACGGAAGGTGCTCAATGACTTCCAAAGCGAGAATCGCGTCTAAGCTACCCGGCTCGAGGGGCAGGTCCTCGATCGTTCCCAAGTAAGCGCGGTCTGATCCGATCAGTTGACGGACAAACGCAACCGCGTTGGGTGCCAGATCGCAGCCGTAGGGCCTCAGGCCCGCCTCCTGGGCAAACCACAGCAAACCGCCTTCACCGCAGCCCACGTCAAGGACCTTCGATCCCCGGCTGAGCCGCCGCAACCGGTTTGCCGCCCAACGGTAGCGAGGGATTTCGTCGATGAGTTTGGCAAGTCGCGCGGGATCCGAGGCGGCCGCAACCTTGGCTTCGTAGGGCTTGATGCCCAGATTCCCTTGGCCCCAGACCTGGGCATAATACTCCGGCAGATCATGCTCGACCGTCTCGGCAAAGTGCACGCCGCAGGTCGGACAGGCGAGAAATCGGCCGGCGCCAAAAACCTCCGCGATCCGGAGTGTCTGCACCGTCTCACAGACTGGACAGAGACCGGTCTGGCCAGGCGAGCTGACAGGTCGGGTCATGGAGGTCCTCATGAAGGAAGCGGAAGAGGCGCGGTGCTCGTCTTCGCTTTGAATCCCAGTTGCTCACTCCCCGATTGCCCCATTGTCTGAAACAGCCTCGTTCTGGACCAGAAGACGACCGATCTATCATTGTATGTACATATATTTGGAATATTAATACTTATATGAAGTTATAAGTTCTTATGTGCCATGCGTAGAAAGAGCCGCAGACCCGGAGCTGACAAGCTCGGTTCGGAGTTGGGGACTAAGCTGAGTGAACACGCCGAGCAGTCTCCTGGCGGAATTCGCGACGTCGAATCGAACTCTCGCCCGAGGGGCAAACGCCCGGGCCGCGTCAGGCCACGGCTTGGTGATTGCAAATTGAAGCCCTTCGGCCAGCTCAACATCATCCCCCGCCGGCACCATCAGGGAGGGAGTATCGCGAAGCACTTCTCTCAGTCCGATGCAGTTGGTGCCCAGTACAGGTACGCCAAGCATCATCGCCTCCATGGGAAGCAGGGGGCAGGCTTCCCAGAGCGACGGAATGACGACCAAGTTAAGCTGCTTGAGCACGCTCGCGGGATTCGGTTGGAAATCCAAGAACGTCACCCGTTCCGTAACACCCAACCGTGCCGCTTCGGCCTGGTATTCGCGGATGTAGTCTCCCTTGCCGACAGCAATCAGGTGGAAGCGTCGCTCTGGCGGTCGAGAGATGAGTTGCTTGAGGGCCCGCAGCAGAGGGAGAAAACCCTTCTGCTCCATGAACCGGCCGAGGAAGCCGATGAGGAATACGTCCTCGCCGAGGTTGTGCCGACCGCGAAGGCTCGAGTCCTTTTCTTGGCTCTGGCCGGGGCCGCCGAGGTGGCGTACGTCGATTCCGTTGGGAATCGTGATGCACCGGTCGCGGGGCACCCGGGGAAGACTCGCCAAGAGGTTGGCCTGCGCATCCTCGGACACGCTGATGATCACATCGGCCCGGCCCAAAGTCCGCCCCAGGATCTCACGCTTCACCCGGCCGATCAGTCCTCGGTACTGGCCTGGCAGAATCACGTCGTGCGACGTGACCAGATGAGGAATTCCGAGCCCGAGGTTGGCGGTCATGGATTCGAACGCCGCAGTGAACCCCTGAGAATGGATCTGTGCGTACCTTCCTGTTCGCAGCAATCGGCGGATCTCGCGCCGCAGGAGACACCCGCGCTTCACGATCGGCGCCGCTGCAAACTCGATCTCCTCCCAGTCGCGGAACCCCTCGCGAAACGCTCGAAAGCTCTCATCGTTGGGGCCAACGAATGTGAAACGAAAGCCATGGTCGCGCAGGAGCGGATAGTTGTACAGAAGGTAGGTGCGGATACCGCCGAGCGGCCACCGCATCGCGCAGAGAACCCTCTTGCCGTTTGACATCCTTGTGTCGGTTGCGGTTCCGGATTCCACGGCGATGCTCCCATCCGCTGAGTGTCTCGAGCTCAGCGGACTGACTGACGACACCCCTCAGTGACACTCCGGAAATGGGCGACTTGTGCTCGGGCAGCGTCGGTCAGCGAACCGCAACCCACCAATGAGACGACCGTTGCGAAGGTGGGTTGGGTTTCACTGACTCACCCTCCGAGTTCCAGCGAACGTTTTCCGAATCGTCTCTAGGTGACGTCATTTTCAAGCGTGACTTGGGTCCATTGCGTCCAGGCCAGGCGCTCTCTCATGCAATTGACGGCGATCGCCTGGAATGCTCCGAACCAGAGCCATGTGTAGCGATAAAGGTTATGATCGGCCCAACCCTTGACAAGAAGCAAGACGCCGGCGATCACGATGGAGCGGGACAGGTTAGCCGGGAAGGGGCCGAGGCCCGACTGATCAAGGCGGCTAAGCCAGCGCAACTCCATCGCATTGGCTGTAAAGCAAGCAATGACTGTAAATAGGGCCAGTCCCCCGGCAGTCCCCATTTCGCCCAAGACCTGCCCGTAGAGATTGTGGGGCTGAGCACCGTGCCCCGCAGCCGGCCCATGAGCGCCGGGGCCGACTCCGAGAACGGGACTTCGCTGCCAGTTGCTGACTCCGTCGAGAAATCCTTGCATGCGTCCTTCCGCGGAACCTTGGGCGTTCTTGGGGCCCTTGCTCGGGTCGATCATCGTTGCGAAGCGGTTCTGCAGGTTTTCCGGGATTACAAACCAGACCAAGGGAAAAGCGACAATTGCGAGAATCAAGAGCCGCTTGTCCCAGAAGAGACGCGGTAACGCGAACACGACGAAGACGAGCAGCACCGCGAACCCAGAGCGCGATCCAGTGAGCACGACACAAGCGGCGCTCAGCGCCGTGTAGTATGCCAGGCATACCTTATGCTTGAGCTTCTTGGCTTCGGGCCAGCACGCGAGCGAGAGTGGCAGCGAGTAGAGGATCGTGGCCGCAAACGTGTTGGGATCGTTGAAAGACTGGTCAATGCCGATCATGCGAGGGATGCCCATTCGGTAGACGTGGCGGCCACACACGAATTCCCGGAACGAATGAGTCATGTACAGGGCGACTACCACGAGGTAGCCAATCGTGAGGGTTTTCAGATCCTTCTCGTCCCGTACCGATGCCATGATAAGTAAGAAGAATACGACATACTTAAAATAATCTTCGGCCACACGTTGCCCAAGGTCGGGAAACTGGCTCGAGAGCCAAGACAGCAGGAAGACCACCCAGAAAAAGAAAAACGCATAATTAAGGCGATTGTTCACCCAGGTTTTCTTGGGATAAAGAAAGACCCAGTAGATGATGGTGAGAATCGCGTACACGCGTTCGAGATGGATCGTCCCCAGTACGGGCCAGATCTCGAAAGGGCGGTAGACGAACATCAGCATGTAACCGATCAAGAGGTAGACCACATTCTGGCCCTTACGTGCTGGCGGGTGCGCCGGTCGCCGCACCCTGATCGGCCTTGGTAAGTGCGAAAGCGACGAGATGAGTTACCCGATGTCGACCATATTGGTAGGTCTTCTCTGGGCGGGAAGGGCCGATGTGCGGTCACGAGCCTTTTCAGGCAGCCGGGCCGCCAGCTTGTAGATTTGCTCCATCGCGCTGCTGCTGTGAAACCCTTCGGCCTTGATGCGTGCCCGTCGGCCCATTTCCAGGGCAAGCTCGCGCTGGGACATGACGCGCCTGATCGAAGTGCGAAGCGCCTCGACGTCCCCGAAATCGACGATCAGCCCGTCGACCTGGTCGTCGATGAAGTCGACGGCCCACTTTCGGCCAACGGCAATTGTCGGCTTTCCCATCATCATGGCATTCAGGCAGGTCTGCTGGCCGCCGGAGTGAAGTAGTCCGCCTCGCATGGCTATCACCACCAGGAGGGCGCCGGCCATGGCCTGCCGAAAGCCGGAGTGGGTCGTTCCCTCGACTCGGACGTGCGGGGGGATCTCGAGATCCCAAAGGGCCTCCTGGTTGGTTGTCGCGATCCAGGTCGGGATACCCAGGGGAGCAACGGCCTCAATTAGAGTTCGGTAATCGCGATCGCCATTTCCTCCTGCGAACAGGTAGCCATCATCCCGGATCGCATATTCATAACCGTCGAGAGAGTAGTAGTGCGGCACGTAAACCAGGCTCTCCCGGGGAATCCCGAAAGCGCGGGCGAAGTCGTCGACTTCGTGGCTCGCCCAGACCACGAACCGCGTTCCGCTCTGGGCGGCAATCTGGCGGAAAATCCGCTTCATTGCCATCGCTAAGCGACCGTGGCTCTCATACCAGAGGCAGTCGATCATGACATGGGGTTTGCGGCCCCACGGGAGCAGAAACTGCATCGCCGCGAAAAGAAGGCCGCTGGCACCGCCGTCGGTGACCACTCCGGGGTAGTTCCGGCGACGCACCAGGAGCCGCAGGGCGCTCACCGCGCCTGTGAAGTTGAACGCCCAGCCCTTGCCAAGGAGCCTGACCAGCCATCCAGGAGGTTTGAATGAGCCGACATACGTGGAGTGGTCGCCCCAGAACATCCCGGGTGTTCCCGGGATATCGGTCAGGACCCTCGGTCTTACTGCCTGATCCGAGAGGGTTCGTAACGTGACTGCCATACCGGACCTATTTTCAGGAAAGGAGGATCAAGTGATTGGTCCAACCGTCGTTGCTCATCGGGCGCAGCTCGTCCCGGTCCGCAATCGAGGGACTTCAGATGTCTAGTCCTGAAACAAGCGTGATGAGAGGCTACTTGGGACCTCACTCCTGGATTTAAGGGCTTTTGTTGAAGGCGCTTGCGATGGGCTTGTCGTTTTCGTGTGAGCGCTACTCCGAATTCCATCGTCCTGTTTCGTGGCTTGTTTCACAGGGCGCGGGCCACTGTCAATCCTATGTCAATCCTCGTATCACGCTTGTTTAAGGTTTAGCTTGCCCTTGCCCACAGCTCAAGGATGACCTGAAGCAGAGCAAAGAAGGCCGCTAGGAGCCCGAAGAGCCGTGTCAAAAAGCGCCAGGGTATGCGCCAACGGCGAGCGGCTCTTGCATAATTCGAATGGCGAGCAGGGAACCCATAGGGTAGACTCACGGTGGATCTCCTGTGGTGCACAAACCGAGGGAACCATTAGCCCGGGCTGCAACCCCGGGCTTTTCCATGCGCGACGCGCGCACGGAGGACGCGACGGCAACTCGCCCTATCCGGGCGTCAGTCGGCCGGTCGAGTGGATTGGCGGAGATAGCGGCGGCCTGATCGGATCGACAAACCGACCCGGGTCCGCCTCATCAGACTGTCACATCAACCTGCTTCTGATCGTGTCGAACTCGTCACCAAGCCGGCGCCGGAATGCGGCGCCCGTGCAAGCCAGGACCTTCCCGAGAGCCGCGATGGTGAAACTGACGATCAACAGATTTTGCTTTGCTCGAGTCCCCGCCGTGGAGAGCGCCTCAAAGAAGTCGCTCGTGTGCTCGGCAAGGTCAGGTTCGAGAAACTTCTCCCTGGCGTGTGATGGAAGAAATCGCCCAAATCGACTCCAAACCTTTGGCCATTTCGACGCTGCCCGTACTGCACCAAGCCGCAGCCGCTCCCTATCGCTGGGAGACAGCGCGGCCAGCAGCGCGAACCGAGACGCGCGCGGCACCTCCAGCATCACCACGCCAGTGCCGGTCGCGGCGGCGGCGGTGGTCACCACCGCGGCCCCCCCGAAGCTTACCCGGCCTCCATCCACTAGTACGAACGTTTTATCGGCCTCCGAGGAAGCTCGGTAGGAGCCGAGCCGTCCAAAACGAGGCGACTTCATCCCGCGCACGCTGGGCAAGCCCCGTGAGCCTGTGTTTCCACTCTTTGAAAAGAAGAACACTTGATTGGCCTCCTTGATAGTCCCTCCGAAGTCGAGCCATGTAGTAGGAGGCGACTTCGTCGCGCGCTTGCTGGCCAAGGCCCGTGAGCTTATATTTCCGCTCCCTGAAAAGCTGCCCGAGGACGTCTCGCTCCTCGTATCGGCCCTCCACGAAGCCGACCTTCTCCAAGCGGTCCATCAGCTCATAAAATGACGAATTGCTACTTCCGTACCCTTCAGCTTTGAGGGCGGAACGGAGGTCGCGCCCCCAAAGCTCACCCTCCTTCAGAAGGGTATCCAAGACCGCAAACTGCTGGTGCGTATGTTTAGGGATCCGCATGCTGTTCACCACGTAAACGGGTAATCCTGCTATGCCACCAGTGTTGTCCTGGTACAATACTAGGATCACCCGGTGTGGGAGTCAATAGTTTTTCGGCCGTTTCGCGTGCGGCCGAGCAGTTACTGCGAGACGAAAAGAAAAAGGACAGTCTGCATGCCGGTTGCCGGCTTCCAAACCCATGGGAGTTGCGATGCCTGTCCCTTTGTTCTTTGCTTCCGTCCTCATGTCGTAAAATATTTTTAGCAGGAACGAGTTTGCGCCGCGTGCCCGGAACGGCATGTCAAGAGTCCAAGCCGCGCGACGAGACTCCAAATTCGTGCCCCGGAATGCAGCATGGAACCGCCGATGTCTCAAAATGTCCCACTCTGGGCGAGAATCTTACCGTCCCAGTTCGTATAAGGACGAAAGAACACAGCACGTCCCTCTTCGACATACTTCGTCCGACCTACTTCGAACCTTTTCGAGCGGAACTCGTCTTGTTGATGGAGGTATCGTTCGCCGGATCGCAATGTCGTTTGTTGGCGGGCGGGTAGGGGAAAGGAAAAGGACAGGCATACTTCCGTGCGTCACTTGCCTCGCCTTGCCAAAATGGGAAGCCTCAGAATAATTTGGTTGAGACCAGTCGAAATCACGCAGGAGGTGCCGTATGGAAACCGTCGGATCGTTCGAGGCGAAAACCCATCTACCCCAGCTTCTTGAGCGGGTGGCAAAGGGTGAGGAGATCATCATCGCAGAGCATGGAAAGCCGGTGGCCCGCTTGGTGCCCTTCACTAACGCCATGCCCAAACCCGACGTACGGCAGGTGATCGAGCAGCTCAAGGCTTTCAGCAAGGGCAACACACTCGGCGAGGGTATTACCGTCCGCGATCTTATCGAGGAAGGCCGCCGCTTCTGACACGCACACGCAAAGGAACTGGCCGATGGAGAAAGCCAGGGAAGGTTTCGTCCTTGACTGTTCAGTGACGATGGCCTGGTGTTTCGACGACGAAGCTACCGAATACACCAGCGGTGTCCGTGATAGCCTAGTCGACATACAGGCAGTAGTGCCGTCACTCTGGCAGCTCGAAGTGGCCAACGCTACCATCGTCGGCGAACGACGGAAGCGGCTTGACGAGGCGCGAAGCCAGCGGTTCATCGCCCTGCTCCAAGCCCTGCCGATCATCGTTGATGATGAAGCCAGTAGCCGGGTCTTCAGCGACATCATTCACCTGGCGAGAGCTTACCAGCTCTCGACTTACGATGCGGCATACCTGGACATAGCTATTGGCCGCGGCCTGCCGCTGGCCACGCTCGACAACGCCCTCAAACGAGCGGCGCAGAACGTTGGCGTCCCGCACTACGCACCGCCAAAATTAGTGGCGGATGCAAATGTGCCGCCAGACAGGCCAATTGCCGGCGCACGTGCCTTGCCTATTCGCTTCGAACCTTTTCGAGCGGAACTCGTCTTGTTGATGGAGGTATCGTTCGCCGGATCGCAAGGTCGCTTGTTGGCCGGTGGGATGCCTCGTATGATAGAGCTAAGAGTTCGTGGCGG
>JBKQMU010000192.1:0-11594 GCA_052146555.1 Isosphaeraceae bacterium | reverse complement strand
TCGCGCATGTCGACCCGCTCCAACACGGCCGCGAGATTGAGCCGCGTGACAGCCAGGCCGAGCTGGTAGTCGGGGCGCTTGGGAAACTCGACAGTAAGGGCCAGCTGGAGTTCGAGAGCTTCGCGGTAGACCATATCGGCGCGCGACGGGTCTTTCCCTGTCCAGAGGAGGCCGAGGTTGTTGAGGATCGAGGCCAGCTCGTACCGGTAGTCGGGGACGTCGGGAAAGTCGGCCCGGAGGGCTTCCTCCAAAGAACGGGCCTTGAGACAGGCCGCTTCGGCCTCGTCGAACCGGCCGGCGGCGCGGAGCGCCATGGCGAGGTTGGCGTGACATTGCGCCAGCAGCCACTTGTCTCCGGCAGCGGCAGGGCCCGTGGCAACCAGGCCCTCGACCACCGCGGCAGCCTCGCGGTAAGCGGCCTCTGCCTCGTCGAGCCGGCCGGTGGAAGCAAGCAGCTTGCCCAGGTTGTCAAGGGTGCGCGCCAGCTTCCGGCGGAAGGCAGGGTTCTCACGCGACGAGGCGACGAGCGTCTCCTGCATGCGTAGCGCCTCGCGGTAGAAGCTCTCATCCTCGGAGCGTCGGCCTTGGAGCCGCGAGGCGAGCACGGCGAGGTGGTAACGGGTGTCGGCCAGGCCCTGGCGGTCGTCGGGGTCTTCGATGTGGAGGGCGGACAGGCGCGTGCGGATTGCCAGGGCCGTGCGCAGCTCGGCCTCCGATTCGCGGAACCGATTCGACTTTTTGAGCAGCATTCCCAGGCCGTCGTGGCCGCGTCCAAGGTCGCGTAGGGCGTCGTCCGAGGTGGGGTGGTCGCGGAGCAGGTCGTCGAGGATCGCGATACCCTCTTGAAACGCGCGCTCCGATTCGATGTGGTCACCGAGCCGTTCGGCGATCTCGCCCAAGCGGACGTGCGCCCGTCCTGCCTCGCGACGTATCGCCGGGTCGGTTCGCCGCTGCGTGAGGAACCGCACATAGACGCTGCGCGCCTTCTCCAGCAGCCTCCGCCGGACCGCCTGCATCTGAGGCATGTCGGCCAGTTCGACCTCGGCGACCTCGGTCAACATCTGGTCGACGGCGTCTTGCGCTTCGCTGAAGTTCCTCTCAGCAAGCTGTCTGAGCATCTCGCGACGCGTGGCCTCTCGGCCCATTAGAGCGGTACTGACGGAAAGTGCAACCACCGCCGTGACGAGCAGCGCCGCGGCGGCGGCGATCGCGGGTTTGTGGCGGCGGCCCCAGCGGGCCAGACGTGCGGATGCACCCTCGCGGAGAGCCAGCACTGGCTCGTCGGCCAGCCAGCGCTCGATCTCGTCGGCTAACGTCCGGGGAGACGCGTAGCGGTCTTCGGGCCGTAGCGCCATCGCCTTGCGGCAGACGGCGTCGAGGGCCGGAGGAACGCGGCCGTTAACCGACCGGGGCGAAGGGAAGTCGCCGCAGCGCACCTTCTCTAACGTGACGAACACATCGGCGTCGTGGAACGGTGCCCGGCCGGTCAACAGGTGATAGAGGGTAGCGCCCAGGCAATACACGTCGCTGGCCGGCCCGTGGAGGTCGAGCTGGCCGGCCGCCTGCTCCGGGCTCATGTACGACGGCGTGCCCAGCAACATGCCGGGGAGGGTCGAGCCGCCGTCGGCCGCCGCCCCGGGCCGGAGCGTCCCCTCGTCGGCCGGGGGCGTATCAACTGGCCGGCCGGCGGCCTTGGCGAGGCCCCAGTCCACAACCAAGGTCTCGGCGTACGGCCCGAGCATGATGTTCTCGGGCTTGAGGTCGCGATGGAGCACGCCCCGGCTGTGGGCGTAGGCTACAGCGTTACAGACGTCGACGAACCTCCCCAGAAGCCCACGGAAGGCCAGGTCCCGCTCGACCGGCTCACGCACCGGCCGGTCCGAACTGTGGAGGCGGGCGACGGCCACCTTCAAGCTCTTGCCCCGGATGAGTCGCATCGCGTAGAACGGCTGACCGTTGTTATCCTTGCCGAGGCCGTAAACCGGGACGACGCCCGGGTGCTCGAGCCGGCCGGTGACCTCGGCCTCGACCAGAAAACGGAGACGGTTCTCGGGGTCGGCGGCGTGCTCTCCCCGGATCACCTTGAGCGCGACCTCTCGCCGCAACTCCTCGTCGAGGGCCACATAGACCTCGCCCAGCCCCCCGCGATCAAGGAGCCGGACGATGCGAAATCGACCTCCGGATGAGGTCGGCGTGCCGACCGTGCGGAGAGCGGACGTCGCCGTGTCCTCAGCCGTGCTGGGTGGGAATTGCAGAGCCACGGTCGCATCGAGCTGGGAGTCGACCACGTTCGGGATTGGAGTGACGCCGGACGGGGCTGCGTCCACCGCCGCATCGAACTGGGACAGGAGCCTGGGGTAGGCCTCGAAGGCGTCGCGGATCGCTGCGGCCTGACCGGGAAACCGCGACTGGTACTCGTCGAGAAGCGGCGTTTCGCCGAGCTGTCGACGGTAGACCAGCTCCACCATGAGAAGCTCTCGGATCAGGGGAGCACCCGCCGGGGCGGCACACTTGCAATAATCCTCGATCCGAGGCCGTTCGCCGCCGTGCCAGGCCCGCTCGAAGCGGTCGCAGGCGTCTTCGAAACGCCCCGCGCCCGAGGGCGACAGCGGGGTATAACCTTTCGATTCTACGCCGTTCATGACGATGCCCCGCCGGACCAGACCTCGCGGATCGCGCGGAGTTTCCGCTCGACGGTCTTATTGACACAGCCGAGCCGCTGGGCGATCTCGCCGTTGCTGTACCCCTCCATCTTCCAGAGCGCCACCGAGCGGAGGGTCGCGTCGGGCAGCAGTTCGAGCAGGCGGCGGCACTCGTCAACCATCTCCGCCGCGAACTCGGGCGACGGCTCCGTGCTGAGGACCAAATCGGCCTCTAGTCCATCCAGGTCGCTCAGGCTCACCAGCCGGCCCGAGCCGCGCGACTTCCGGCCCTGGTAGCGCACCAGGTTGATCGCCTTGCGCACGGTCAGGACGAACAGCAGTTGCCAGAGGTCGTCGCGGTCCTCCAGGCGAGGGAACTCGCCGCGCTCGGCCCGGCGATAGAAGCTGTCGAAGGCGCTGAGTGCGACGTCCTCAGCGTCGGCCATCGTCGTGGAGGCGCGGGCGAGCCGGGCGCGTGCCAGCCCGATCAGCTTCTGGAAATACGCTTCCCAGAGCTCCTGCGCGGCGAGGCGATCTCCCGACTTGAGCATGCGGATGAGGCGTGTCACCGACTTGTCGGACGACATGAGCCGTGACCCTGGCGAACGGCCCCGACCGGCCACCGACGATCGGAGAACTCTGGTCAGGACCTGACGCACAATCTACCAATCCAGATGCGCTGGAGCAATTCATGGATCGCCACCCGCCCTCAAACGCCGTTCCTGCCAACCGGTGCGGGGTCCTGCGCCTGATTGGCGAGTTCCCTCTCGGAGGGAGCAACGGACACACCGGGGCGGTCACTCGGGCACCGTCGTCCGTTGCAAAAACATGTCGGGCCCGCATGGCGATCTGGTTTGTCCCCGCCCTCAGTTCGGTTGGTTCTTCTCTATGACCCCTTTGAAAGGGAGATGCTCATGCTGCGCAACTGGTTTCTTAAGCGGTCTGGCCAGAGGTCACAGGAACGCACAACGGCGCATCGCTCCCGGCGCTCCAGGGCGCTCCGGACGGAGATGGAGTCGCTGGAAGGTCGGTCGCTCCTTTCGGTGAGCGGGGTGTCACTTGCAAGACTCGGCATCATCCCGCCCGCCGACGTGACGAACTTCATGGGCAAGGGGCAGAGCGCACTAATGCAACAGGGAACCGCGCTTGGCTCCGTCGGTCGCTCTTTCCAGCCAACCCCGCCGCCGAACCTGCCGGCAATGAATTGAGGCAGCGGTCGGTCGGCCCTCGGCTGTTCAACGCGGGACGCAATCCAGCTCCCGCGGTGACACATCTCATCGACGCATCCCCCAGCGTGTCTCGTTCGCTTCGTCATTCTCTTTGAACGGGAGATTTCCATGCTGCGCAACTGGTTTCTTAAACCGTCTGGCGAGAGGTCACAGGAACGCACAACGGCGCATCGCGCCCGGCGCTCGAGGGCTCTCCGGACGGAGATGGAGTCGCTCGAAGGTCGTGAGCTTTTGTCGGCGACCAGCGCGGTCGCCTGGACGAGCGGCTGAGTGACGCACAGCGCGTTCTACGCCATCGGCAAGAACGATGCCGTCGAGGTCAGTGTCGACGGCGGACAATTCACCAGCCTCGGCGGCTTCGCGAAGCAGATCACCGCCGGCCTCGACGTCTTCAACAAGCCGGAGGTCTACGCCATCAACGCCGACGACTCGGTGTCGGTCAACGACGGGGCGGGCTGGGTCAGCCTGGGCGGCTACGTTAAGTCGATCAGCGCGACCGTCGAGAACACAATCTACGCCATCAGCGGCAATGACGACATCTTCGTTGGCCACGGTGGCCCCTCACCTGGCTGGTTCGACTCGGGCCTGAAGGCCCGGCAGATCAGTGCTGGCGTCACCTCCATCGGCAACCCCGAGGTCTTCGCCATCGGCTTCGACGACCACGTCTACGCCGGCAACGGGCCCGGCGGGCCCGGCGGCTTCGCAAACTGGGGCGGGTTCGCCAAGCAAATCAGCGCCGGGATCGACGGTACCGTCTATGTTATCGGCGGCGACAACGCCGTCTACGAGGACCACGGCAGTGGCAGCGGCACCGGCTGGGTCTCGCTAGGCGGTTACGCCAAGCAGATCAGCGCCGGGATCGACGGCGCCTTCGGCCCATTCGTATT
This sequence comes from Isosphaeraceae bacterium, assembly GCA_052146555.1. Taxonomy (GTDB): domain Bacteria; phylum Planctomycetota; class Planctomycetia; order Isosphaerales; family Isosphaeraceae; genus Aquisphaera. The sequence continues at coordinate 6,836 of JBKQMU010000192.1, read as the reverse complement.
GGCCATCGGCCTGAACGATGGCCTCTGGTCCAACCACGGGTTTGGCTGGGTCGGCTTCGGCAGCACTTATGTGACAGACGTCAGCGGCCCGTCGATCGCGAGCTTCGGGACCAGCCCACCCAGCGACCTGGCGTACGTCGTCGCCAAGGGGCACGGGGCCCTCATGCACCAGGGAGTGACGTTCACCTCCATTGGTGGCTATGTCCAGACCCCGTCTGGCTCAGAGGTCAACAACACCAATAGCTGGGAGCCCGCCGCACTCGACGTCAGTGCGGTGAGCTGGGTCGTGAGCCCCTTCATCTCCGTGAAGCACCAGGCGCTCTACGCCATCGCTCCTGACGACACCGTCGAGGTCAGCTTTGATGGAGCCCCGTTCAAGAACCTCGGCGGCTATGCCAAGCAGGTCAGCACCGGCCTCGACAACACAGGCAGCCCGGAGGTCTACGCCATCGGCGTCGACAACGCCGTGTGGGTCAACCACGGAGCCGGCTGGGTTAGCCTGGGCGGCTACTTCAAGGAGATCAGCGCATCCGTCCAGAACACCATCTACACCATCGGCGTCAATGACGACATCTTCGTTGGCCACGGGGTCCCCGGAGCCGGTTGGTTCGACTCGGGCCTGAAGGCCCGGCAGATCAGTGCCGGCGTCACCTCGATTGGCAACCCCGTGGTCTACGCCATCGGATTCGACAACCACGTCTACGCCGGCAACGGGTCCGGCGGGCCCGGCGGCTTCGCCAATTGGGGCGGCTACGCCAAGCAGATCAGCGCGACGATGGACAGCACCGTCTATGCCATCGGCGGCGATAACGCCGTCTACGAGGACCACGGCAGTGGCGGTGGCGCCGGGTGGGTCTCGCTAGGCGGCTTTGTCAGGCAGATCAGCGCCAGCCTCGACGCCTCCGGCAACCCCGAGGTCTTCGCCATTGGTGGTGAAGACGCCGCCTGGGTCAACCACGGGTTGGGCTGGACTGAGCTAGGGACCTCGAGCTCGCCGCGCCGGCCGTAGGCATCGGCCTCCCTGGCAACCTGGTGTACGAAGTCGCCCAGGGACACGGCGGCCTCCTCCATTCGGAAACGACTTTCACCTCGATCGGCAGCGGCTCGATCGAATGACATGGATCGATCCCCGGACGAGCCGTGCCTGCGCGGGAATCCGGGGAGTCGCTTTAGGAACACCCGAGTCCACTGCCAGCGGCTCACGACATCGGTCGCGTTCAGAGTCCCAGCTCTCCGGCAGATACTGGTCGCCGTCGAGATGGCTGTGGAAGTCGCCGCTGGCAAAGCCGAGATGGACGGCGACCATGCGGCTCTCGGTCTTGCCCAAACGGCCGCACCACTGCTTCTGGACCCCGGGCGTCTTGTCCCCCTTCTTGGTGTCGCTGGTCTCGTCGATGATCCCGATGGCGTGCGGGCCGGCGTGCTCGGTGGCCACGATCCGGAGGAGTCGGTCGCGCATCGAGCCCTCGTTCCATTTGAGCTGGCTGAGGAACTCATGGAGGGTGCATGGTGCTACCGCGCCTCCAAGGCGATCGGTTCAACTGGGCCGGCGAAATCGTCGCCGGAAAGCGGCATTGCTTGGCGGTCAGGGGATGAACGTTCCTCGCTTCGAGGTTGTTGGATGTGAATGCACGTTTTATCGGCAGATGATCAGGTCGAGTCTCACCGGGGCAGACGCTGCGTAAGGCTCGATCCCGGTGGTCCGAAACCTTTCGCAACATGACCCGCGGTCACTCCGCCCACTTGCCCATGGCCCGGATGGCCATTTCGACGCTGGGCCGGTACTCCTCAGAAACGCGATATTCCAGCCGGGTCGGTGGCAGCCTGAGCTTGTTCCGGGAGGGCGTGCTCGTGACCTGGATCTTCAGTACCCCCGGCGCGTACTTCGACCACCTGCAATAGCTCACCTTGTCCCAAGCAAAAAGACCATGCCCGATCCGCGATGGCGACGACCACGTGAACGATCGATCGAATGGCAGCCAGATTCCTTCCTTGAAAACCGCGAACTCGGGGCGATTTGCCCGAGACAGAGCGGACACAACAACGACGACGGCCATGCACCCGCACCCAAAGAATATTGGGCCGACGGGTCCGAACATCGTCGCGCCCCAGCAAATCCAGCCCCAACAAATCCATAGCAGTGCCGGGAAGAAGCTCGCGACGAGCTTCCAGCGTGAATACGGAACCTCCACCAGCGCGAGTTGTGTCCCATCGAACTCATCGATGGCGGCCATCTTCAGTCCGCTGGAGTCATCTCCCCGCGGGGGTTCTTGAACGAGGGCCGAATCCGATTCCCCCTCGGCCCACTTTCCCATGGCCCGGATCGCCTTCTCCACCTCAGCTTGGTACGCCTCAGGAATATGACGAAAGAGCCGGGTTGGCCCTAATGAGACGCCGGGCAAAGCGGGACTGCCCCCGACCTGGATGTTCAGCACCCCGGGCTCGTAGTGCGACCAGTGGCAGTACCACACCTCTTCCCGCTCGTAATGGCTTTGACTACGTCCGTCTCGCAGCAGTAACCCATCTTTCCCGACCGCGAAGTCAGGGCGACTTGCCAGGACCAGGAATTGTCTGCAGGCCGTGAAACTGATCAGGAGCCAAATGCCCATTATCATCGCAAGAAGTGGCCAAAGAGGCGCCTCTGTCGGTCCAAGGTTGAGAACGAATGCGACGACCGTCGGGACTAGGGCTATGCCACCCGTGAAACCAGCGCATAGTAGGAGTGCGAGTCTGTCCGAGCCCGCAATAGGAACTTCGACGAGCCATCGAGACGTGCCGTCAATCTCGTCGATCATGTCCCGCTTTAAGATCATAGGTTCGGTGCTCCGTGCGGCCGACCGCACCCACTCATGCCCAAGACCGACCCTTCACTCCGCAAGCCCGAAGCAGCCTGCTTTTTCAGCAGGTTTCTCTCTGCCCGGAAAGCCCCAGTCTTGGTGCGACGAAAGGACGATGCCAATATCACAATAACCACGAACTTGGGCGGTCGACATCGGAGGAATTGAAAGAACTTCCTTCCTGCACGTCTGGTGCCCGCGAAGTCGGGCGTCATTTTCCTCGGTGGCATGATCGAAAAAGTAGGGGCCACGATCCAGGCAAATTCTCCCTGATGAGTTCGGCCTCGCTGGCGGCGACGGAGAACGCCATTTAGCGCCGGCGACTTGGAGCGGCGAGCCAGTCATGCGAGAATGGAACTGCGGACATCACTGGCGAGGGATCCCTCCGATAAGGTGGTGGCCTGCCGGGCGCCTGAATCATGACCGCTGGCGGAGTCTCCGGGGCGAAACGTCCTCATCTGATCAGGGAGTCTTCAATGTCAACTCTACCGGATATCGTGGTTGGTAACCCCGCTTGCCATGAAGCACTTACCGTCTTTCCCTTGTTCCTGAACGCTTCGACCGGAGTGGACTATCTCCTGTCCGACGAGGCGATCTCGGCCGGTTCGGTCACGGTCGAGGAGGTCAGCGAGGGGGGCTCGGTGCCCAACCTGCTGGTGACGAACAAAGGAGATTCTCGCGTCCTCTTTCTCGAAGGGGAGGAACTTCGGGGAGCGAAGCAGAACCGGGTGCTGAACACGTCGGTGCTGATCGGGGCTCACAGCAAGACCCCGATCCCCGTCAGTTGTGTCGAGCAGGGCCGCTGGAGGTACCGGACGAAACACTTTGTTTCAGAGGGCTCGCATTCGTCCTCGAAATTGCGCCGCTTCTTGAAGGCATCGGTTTCCGACTCCTTGAAAGCTGGTCTTGGGCATTCCTCAGATCAGGGTGCGGTTTGGCAGGAGGTCAGCCGGCAGATGAAGACATTGGGTTCATCTTCCTCGACCACCGCGATGGCGGATACTTACGCAGCCCACGCGCCAAGTCTTGCCGAGTACAAGGAGCATCTCAAGTATGTCGAGGGAGCTTCCGGGCTGGCCGTGGCGGTTGGCGAGAAGATTGTCGCCCTGGACGTCTTCGACAAGCCAGCGACCTGCCAGAAGGTTTGGGATCGGCTGCTCAGCGGAGTTGTCATGGACGCGTTGGAAGCCGAAGACGTCCGGCGGCAAGCCGATCGGAAAGTCGTCGAGGACTTGCTGGCCCGGCTTCGAGCTTCATCCTGGACGCCAGCTCCTGCGGTCGGCGAGGGAGAGGAGTTCCGCTACGATCCTGGTCCGGAAACCCATGCCTCTGCGCTTGTGTGTGGTGGGGCCGTCCTCCACGGCAGCGTCGTGCTGGCATCGTAAGCGGGTGGCGGAATTGCGACGACATCTATGAGTTATCATATTCGTTTATTGATCAACTGTCCCGATCATCGCGGAGTGATCGCCGCAATCTCCGGTTTCATCGCGCTGCACAATGGGAACATCGTCAGCGCCGACCAGCACGTTAGCGATTCGCGAAGCGGCACGTTTTTCATGAGGATGGAGATCGAGAGCCAGGGGTTCGGACTGGGGCGCGACGAGTTCGATGCCGCCTTCGCCCCGCTGGCGCGCCAGCACGCGATGCGCTGGAAGGTCAGCTTCTCGGACCGCCCCAAGCGGATGGCACTATTGGTCTCGAAGCAGGGGCATTGCCTGATCGACATGCTCTGGAGGTGGGAGGCCAAAGAGCTTGATGCCGAGCTTCCGCTGGTGATCTCCAATCACGCCGATCTCGCGGCGAAGGTCGAGAGTCATGGCATCGCGTTTTGTCACTTGCCGGTGACGCAAGAATCGAGGCTCGATCAGGAGGCAAGAATCGAGGCTGTTCTCCGTGAGCATTGCATCGATGTCGTCGTGCTCGCTCGGTACATGCAAATTCTCTCGCCCCGGATTCTCGAATCTTATGATAAGCCGATCATCAACATCCATCACTCGTTCTTGCCTGCGTTCGCGGGGGCAAACCCCTATCGCCAGGCGTATGACAGGGGAGTCAAGATCATCGGGGCCACGGCCCATTACGTGACGGCGGAACTGGACGCGGGGCCGATCATCAACCAGGACGTTGCCCGCATCTCGCACCGGGACAGCGTGGACGACATGATCCGGATCGGCCGTGAGGTCGAGCGCAGGGTTCTCGCTCAGGCTGTGCGCTGGCATCTGGAAGACCGTGTTCTCGTCGATGGCAATCGCACGGTCGTCTTCGAGTGACAAACGCATGCGCGCAACCGCGGCGTCGACCCCAAAGGTCTAAGTGATTCTTGGGCCGCATTGGCGGCCTGACCGGCGGTCAGAGGGGGACGCCGTCGCAAAGCCCGAGGTTCACTCCGCGTCGTCCCAGGCCTCGGTTTCGAACGCATAGAGCTGGAAATCCGTCTGCAGTCCTGGCTCGCTTGGGATCTTGGCTTTCCGGAAAAGGGCGATCAGAAACTGCGCGTGTGTTTTCAGCCCGAAGAGGCGGGGAACCTCGGGCAAGAGCAGGCCGGAACATTGGCCCTGGACGATCAAGAGCCCGTGCTTGCCCAGAACGATTTCTTCCGGCTCGATCGGTCGCAATCGCGACAAGGCGCTGATGCGGATCGAGAGATCGGGAAGCTCCTCGCTGGTTACGCTCGGAAATCGCGCGTCGTCGGTTGCCGAGGAGATCGCCTGGCGGATCACCGATTCGATCATGGGACGAAGCGGCCGACACTCGCCGCGGCAGCCTCGCAGTTGCCCGCTATCACGATTCCTGAGCGTGACGAACGTGCCTCGATGCTGGAGCAAACAGGGGGCATCGGTCGGGCAATCGCTCACGACTCCATCTCGGAGGAACTCCTGAAGTGCCCTCCGCGCAGCCTGCAGAGTGAACCGCCTTTCCGCTGTTCCGATCGGAAGCATTGGGTTTGACCTCGCGTTCGTGAGGCGACCCCCGGGTCGAACGTCAATGCGACTCCTCCTCCATCATAATTCCGTTCCTGGTTGGCTTCGAGGGAGAGGTGACGGTTCTTCCTGCTGGCCGGTTCCGAACCGTGTTTCCAGGGCATACATCTCATCGACACCGATCAGCTCGTTGAACTCGGCGAACGTCATCAGCCGTTCCGCTTCTCTCTGGGTGGTTCCCTCTTTCATCAGCTCTTGAAACGACGACTCAATTACGCGGGCCGCGGCGAAGAGCGCCGTGAGCGGGTAGAGAATCAAGTGGAATCCGAGCCCGACGAGTTGCCCCTTGGGCAGCACGGGAGTTTTTCCCCCCTCGATCATGTTCGCCACATTGGGCGCAGGCGACTGGCGACCAATCTCCTTGAGTTCCTCCAGCGAGGTCGGAGCTTCGATGAAACTGGCATCCGCGCCCAGCTCGCGAGCCTCCTTGACGCGGCGAACGGCCTCATCCAGTCCGATGGCCGCCAGAGCGTCCGTCCGGGCCACGATGAAGAAGTCGCGGCCGTCGCGGGCATCGACCGCGGCGCTGATCTTGTGCAAATATTCATCGCCATCGATCACCCGCTTGCCGCGCATGTGCCCGCACCTCTTGGGCCAGACCTGATCTTCGAGGAAACACCCCGCGGCCCCGGCCGCGATCAATTCCTGTACGGTCCGGTGCACGTTCAGTGGGTTGCCATAGCCGGTGTCGGCGTCCACGATGATCGGAATCGACACGCTCAGGCAGACTCGCCGAGCGCGATCGATCATCTCGGTCTGGGTGAGCAAGCCCATGTCCGGCTGGCCAATGGCCGTCGCGGCGACCGAGTAGCCCGAGACGAACGCCATCGGAAAGCCGACGCGCTGGGCAATGCGAGCCGACAGGGTGTCAAATACTCCCGGGAAAGCCAGGGCCCCGACCTTGTTCAAGATGCGACCAACGCGCGTTTCCATGATGCTCGACTCCTGCCTTTCGATCGTGGTTCCGAGCTACTCCGCACCTTACGGCCCATCCGGCCATTGGACATTCCGGAGAAGC
>JBKQMU010000191.1:0-3481 GCA_052146555.1 Isosphaeraceae bacterium | reverse complement strand
GCTGATGTCCCGGGCGATCTTGGATGCGCCGATGATTTTCCCCGTCGCATCGCGAATCGGTGAAACGCAAAGTGAGATGTGGACGATATGTCCGTCCTTGGCTTGGCGAATCGTGTCGTAGTGGTCGACCCGCTCGCCTCGTGCGACCTTCTCAAGAATTTTGACCATATCCTCGCTATCGCCCGGTACCGCAAGCACCGAGATCGGGCGGCCAATCATCTCGGCCGCGGTATAGCCGAAGATCCGCTCAGCCCCGCGATTCCAACTTGTGACCGTACCGCCTAGAGTCTTGCCGACGATGGCGTCGTCGGACGATTCAACGATTGACGCCAGGAGACTCGCCATCGCGCTAGAGTCCACAAATGCAGTAATTGATTGTTCTTCCGATCGTCGGACGGCAGGGTCCGGCTCTTCTTGATGCGTGCAGCGGCCCATGGTTCTGTCACCTCGCCCGGGTCGGGTAAACCTGCCATGTCCCTGAGCCAGGTATGGCCCTGCAAATTCTACGCCATCCACGCTTGATTGCCGTCCGCGGTCGAAGGCCTCTTCCGACAAGAACTTCCGGTTGCTCGAATCGCGACTCGAATGTCGGTTTTTATCGATGCCGAATCTAGCATGGTCATTAATGGCGTACACCGGTACGATGTAACGTGTATCTATTTAGTTACTATAATTCTTGGGGGCGACAAATTCAACAGCCTTTAAATTAAAATCCATTCATCATTATAAGGACCATCTTTGTCCAGATGAGAACCAACCCAAGCGCACCTTTTTCGAGGCTTGTCGAAGACGATCGAGGCACGTACCCTCGAGCAGCGAGATTAAGATTTCGTGGCGGCTATGCACGTCCCGGGGCAAAGGGGTCGAAATCGTTGCCTCCGCCGTGCTATCAGAGAGAGCGATATTTGAATTATCGATGAGCTGGCTTAGAGCGCCTTCGGCGAGCGTGGCAGACTAACCTCCCATCGATAACAAGTCTACTATAATTCTACTATAATCCGAAAAGTGGCGGCTGGCGTTGGGGAGGGCGTAGTGTCCGTGATGCTTGATGAGGTGCTCATCACGAGCAATCCAGCGACCGGAGCCCAGATCGGTCGAGTTCGCGCCACGCCGGCCGAGGAGGTCGCCGGGCTGGTCAGGCGTGCCCGGCAGGCGCAAGAAAGCTGGGCCCGAGAGCCCTGGCCGAAGCGTCGCGAGGTCTTGAAGCGGTGGTGGAAAATCTTCAGCCGGGACGCCGACGATTGGGCCCTGCTGATCCGCGACGAGATCGGCAAGCCTCGGTCCGAGGCGCTGGCCGGCGACGTCGTTTCGACCCTCGACGCACTGCGATGGACTGTCAAGCACGCGGGAAAAGCACTGCGTGATGAACCCGTGCATCGGGGATGGCAACGATGGCTGCTTTTGCCCTCCGGATGGATGGGCTATCGTCCCGTGGGCGTGGTGGGGATGATAGGCACCTGGAATTATCCCTTGTTTCTGAATGCACCCCCGATCGCCGCGGCCTTGGCCGCCGGCAATGCGGTTGTTTGGAAGCCTTCCGAACTGGCCATTCGCACTGGAGAAAAGCTCCAGCAGAGTATCGAGGAAGCCGGCGTGCCGCGAGGGCTGGTGACGGCCGTGTATGGCAGAGCCGAGGTGGGCCAGGCACTGGTCGAATCGGACCTGGACAAGGGGATGTTCACTGGCGGCATCGAGAACGGTCGGCGCGTGCTGGCGGCGCTGGGAGCCAGAGGCATTCCGGCGATTGCCGAGCTATCCGGTTTCGACGCGGCGATCATCATGAGCGACGCGCCATTGGAGAGTACGGCCAGCGCACTTACGTGGGCCGCGTTCGTCGGCTGTGGACAGACATGCGTCGCGGTGAAGCGCGTCTACACGATCGGCGACGTGAGGCCCTGGGCTGAGGCGTTCGCCGCCCGGGCGAGTGCGCTTAAGCTAGGCGATCCCGCCTGTGAAAGCACGGATATCGGCCCCTTGATCTCAGAGCGTGCCCGGGAGCGGTTCGATGCCATGATCCAAAACGCCGTCCGGGCCGGCGCCCGGGTCCTGGCCGGGGGCAGAAGCCTGGACGGACCGGGTTGGTTCTATACACCGACGGTCTTGCAAGCAGAATCATCAGAACCTGAGGCCGCGCTGGCGGGAGCCTTCGGTCCGGTGATCTTGATCCGCGGCGTTGCCGACGACCGCGCAGCCATCGCCGCAGCCAATGGGAGCGATTTCGCGCTGGGGGCGAGCGTCTGGGGAAGGGATCAGCGAGCCGCCCGGGCCTTGGCCCGCGTTATCCAGGCGGGTATGGTCTGCGTCAACGAGGCCGTGACGCCGACGGCCTCGGCCTCGGCGCCCTTCGGCGGCTGCAAAGCCAGCGGATTTGGACGAACCCACGGCGTGCTGGGCCTGCGTGAATTCACCGTACCGCAGGTTCTTTTCGAGCGCGCACCCGGCGGCTTTCGACCGCAACTCTTCCCATACTCCCACAGACAAGCCGTGCATCGCTTCCTTTCTCTTTATCGCCGCCTTTTTCATCGTCCGGGCTAAGTAAAGTTTTGATCATGCCAGGACGCTCTGGCAGGATATGGCGTCATGGTTGCCGGATGCCTTGAGTTGCCCTATACAATAGAGCTGAACAGGGCGCGGACCAGGGATGAAGCGGTCTTTTCGATTTCTTAAAGCGGGGCACACGGTGGCCACGGCGCGTCCCCTGAGATCGAGCATATCGCGCTCGTTCGTTTTCTTGGCTCTGGCCGTTATCGTCGCCGTACTCATGCGGCGTGGAGTCATTCCCCAACGAGCTGCCAACCCGAGGAGAAGTCCGTCGATGTCACAACCAGCCAGTGAAGACGATCCCAAAATAACCAAGAGCGACGAAGAATGGAGGCGGCTGCTCACTCCCGAGCAATACCACGTGACTCGCGAAAAGGGAACCGAACCAGCCTTTACCGGGAAATACTGGAATAACAAGCACGCTGGGGTCTACAAGTGCGCCGGCTGCGGCACTTTGCTCTTTGACTCGGACGCCAAGTTCGACTCCGGAACGGGCTGGCCCAGCTTCTGGAAGCCGGCCAGCGAGCAGAACATCGGTACCGACGAAGACCGAGGCCTCTGGATGCCTCGCACCGAGGTCCATTGCCGCGTCTGCGCGGCTCATCTCGGCCACGTGTTCGATGACGGTCCTGCTCCCACCGGCCAGCGTTACTGCATCAACTCGGCGGCGCTAAAGTTCGAGGAGAAGAATCCCCCGTCCGTCGCGACGGAGCCTCGCCAGGAAAAGCCTCAGTGAGAGGTCGAAAAGGCCTCCCGGCATTACGCTTGCGTCATCGCATGCGTGCCGGCAAGTGCACTGAAAGGTCGCGACTCGGATAGGGGTAGGGAAGACCAAAGGTCTCCCCTCCCTCCGAACCGGACTGGCGGTTCTCCCGCATCCGGCTCTCCGTCAGATGGTGTTACCTCCGAGAGGATTGACGGGCCACAGCATGGGCCTCGG
>JBKQMU010000190.1:0-36874 GCA_052146555.1 Isosphaeraceae bacterium | reverse complement strand
ACCGCCTTGTCGACATCAACGAAGAGTTCACGCTTGGAGACATTGAGCACTTTGAGCTTCAAATTGGCACTGGTCTCGCTGTTCATGACCAGGTAATTCAGCCCGCGCCAGGTTCCTTCCAGCTTCTGGAAATCAGGATGGTGCAGGATCGCCGATAGCTGCGTCGAAAGCTTTTCATCGATCGCCTTGATGGTGGCATTGATCGTTTTGGTAACGTTCTTGTCGAACGAGACAACCCCGGTCAGCGCCTGGTCGACCAGCGTCTTCATCAGGTCCTCGGCACGCGACCGCTCGGTCTGCTTGGTCGCCGAGAGCACCTGATCCAGGAGGCTGACCTCCTGAGCTTCGGCCGCGGCCGCGGCAGGCGCGGTAGCCTGTGCCTGTTCACCGGTACTCATAAGTCTTGACTCCTCTTCAGGATTCCGAGCCAGTTTCCGAGCCGCCTGCACCCAGTTCCGCCGACAGTTTCTTGATCTCCTCGTCGCTCTTGAGAACACGCTCCAGCAGAGACTCCAACTCGTCGGAGCGGTCGATCTTCGTCAGCAGGTCGCGCAGCTTGTCTCGCGTCTCGAGCAGTTTTCTCAAGGGCTCGACCTGCTGGACCACCCGGCCGGGATCGAAGTCTTCCAGCCCGTCGAACTTCAGCTTGATGGCCATCTCGCTGCCGTCTCCCTTGAGCGTGTTGGCGACGCGGAACTCCAGTCCCGGTGTCATTCGGGCCATCACTTCATCGAAGTTGTCACGGTCGATCTGGATGAACTTGCGGTCCCTAAGCGGTTTTAGGGGCTGAGTCGGCTTGCCCGAGAAGTCGCCCAGAACTCCCATCACGAATGGTAACTCACGGAGAACCCGGGCCCCCTCGGTTTCGACCTCGTAGGTGATGTGCACCCGGGGCTTGCGCACGCGGCTCAGTTTGTCGTGGATGCTGGCGGACGACATGAGAATCGCTCCGGAATAGGACGTTGGACAGGTGAATCGAGATGCGTTCCAGTAACGCGTGGGTTCCCGGTGTGGGAGTGGCGTTCACCGACCTTGGCTCATTTCTTGGCCTCGGGAGCTTTGATGCCGATCTGCTTGAAGAAGTTCTTCCGTGGCCCCTCTTCGGAGATCAGTTCCGTCATCAGTTCAGGCAGAGTCATCTTACCCCAGTTGGCAACTTGTTCCAAAGCAAATGGAATGATGGACTGGGGCTCGTGGTCGCGAAAGTACTCGGCGATCTTCCTGAGACGTTCGAAGGCATCCTCTCGGCTGAGGATCTTGCCAAGGTCCGCTGGAGTGGCGGACGGCTGGTCGGACGTCGCGGCTCCTGAGCCTGCTGTTGCTGGAGACAAGACCGCGCCGGTCCCTAGCGGAGCCTTGGGAATCTTGCCCCTGGCGAGATCCTTGACGGTATCGAGATAGGACTCGAGCACTCCCAAAAGCTCGGACGACGGTGGATCAAACCCCGACCGCTCGCTCAGGGCCGTACAGAATCGGCGGAATTCCGCGGCGCTCTGGGTCATATCGTCGATTAAGTCCGCGTAGAATCGTCCCGGGGTTTCGGCAATCGCTCGCTGGATTGTCTCCAGCGTCACCGCGCCTTCGTCGATTCTCCGTTTCTGTTGCTTGGCATCGGTCATCTTGGCGACTTGCAGGGCCTGCTGGTGGTGAGTCAGGTTGAAGGAGCCCAGACTCGTCGCGGCCGTCATGGGAATCTTGCGGACAGGAACGATCAGCGCCCCCGGGCCATCCAGTCCGTTGAGATAGAGGATATGAGAGAACCGATCTTGTACCTCTCCATCCTTGGCTCGGGGAAAAAGCCCCTCCCAGAACCGCTCCACCAGTTCCCGGGACAACCGGTAACCGTCCCTCAGGCCGGGAAAGCCCTTCAGTCGGACGAGTGCCTCGATCAAGTAGGCCGAAACCTCCAGGTCTTTGGATTTCTCGGCCAGCACCTTCGTCGCCCGCTCGAAGACAGAGCGCCAGTCGGGGGGCTCGGACGGCTCTTCTCCCTTGTCGATCCTTCGCTCGGCGTCGCTGGCCGCCCTTCTGGCGTCCCGGACTGCATAATAATCGGAGGTCGGCGAGGTATTCTCACGAAGGTCAATTCCGGTGGGACTCTCACCCGGAATCTGAGCCAGCAGATTTGCGAAATCGAGCACCTCTTGCGAAGCCATTCCTGCTCCCGCTCTGGGCACAAAGCCAGATCTCAAAGCGACCCGAGCAATCAAGCGTCCGTCAGTCAGCCGATCAACTTCCGATGGGTCGCAAGTGCTGGCTCAAGGAAACGAAACGAAGCCTTCGCCAACCACAAAAAAGAATATCACGCCGATAACGAAGAATATCACGCCGATTACAAGTTCTCCGAAGTTTACCACCTGGGATGCGCTGTGTACTCGGCATGGAAGACCCTCCAGACCGGCCGGGTCGTATCGATGATGAGCTCCCAATGAGGGATGCCGACCGGCTTGGCACGTGAATTGGGACTCTTGAAGATTAATTGCGCTTCGGCCTGATCCAAGACAGCCGCCAGCCAGCTCATCGGGACATCCGTCTGGGCGGCCTTCGACCACTCGCTCTTGGGCCAATCTTGAGGCACCTCGATCCTCTTTGCCTCGTCCGGAGTAAGTCCGTCTTTGAATTCACGGACAGCCTGATCCATCATCGGCCGACTCTCGGTTTTCAGCGCCCGTTCCCCTGCATGCTTCATGGCCGGGCCGATCGGACTGCCATCCGGTCCGATCTTCTCTTTGTTCCGGATGACCTCGAAGACTCGCTCGCCGACCTTGATCTTGATCGACTCCGGAACCGAGGTGCCTGGGATTAGGGGAGCTTTATCATCCAGGACGGTCCACTTCAAGGGAACAAACTTCGCCCGCAGCTTGGGGAAATTCTTGATCAGCCATGGTTCCAGGCGTGGACATCGCCTCAGGAGCAAACTCTCACGAAGCTGGGCCAGCGCCCCGGCCGTGCCTTGCGACGAAGCACGCTTGGTGAGGAAGACCACAAGAGCCTGGATCAAGAGGCTGACGAAGATACCGCAGCCCTCGGCCAAGGTGCGTGCGGCCGCGTCGATCGTGAGTCGATCTCCCTCCGAGTTCCAGGCCATGTTGATTCCTGAACCAAACTTTGCGCCCATCTCCGAGAGATGAGATCCCACAAAGGCCGCGAGGAAACCCAGTCCCGCCCAAGCGAGAATGGCGTTGCCGATGGCCAGCCCAAGCTCGGCGCCGGCCAGCGCGCCCGGGACGGCCCCAACCCCTCCCGCCAACGCACCTACCCCTCCCCCGAGCATGGCTCCGATCGCAACCGAGAGAACGACCCCGCCGATTGCCAGCAAGATGCCCTCGATGGCTCCCTCAAAGATGACCCAGGCATCCTCGCCGACCTGCCTGGCGATGGCGTCGCGCGCGTACAAGGCAATCAACCGGCTCCAGGCTTCCTCGACATATCGCACACGGCGGAGATCGTCGAGCACCAGGGTCGAGACCCGGGTGCCCAAGGGGACGGGAGTGAAAGCGGCCATCCGGGCGCTCGTCCCGTCGTCGACGTATGGCGCCGGACCGTGAAGTCCCAGCGGATTGCCCATGGCCGCGACTCCCGATCAACCTGCCGCTTTCAATCCCGATTCTCGAACGAGTTCTCAAGCCGCAAGCTCGGATGAGAGAGATCCGAGGGACATGAACCCAGCGGTCGATTGTCGGTCAAAAGACGGGAGCGGTCAAGCTATTCAACCCACGACGCCCCGGCAACGTGTCACGAATCCAGGCTGCGACTGTATCCTTCGCTAGTAGATTCGTCGGCAGTTTGGCACCGGGGCTTGCTTCCGGTGAAGGCACGCGTTATACCCATTTTGCGTGGGCCTTGTGAGGAGGAGACAGGCGGCACCTCGGCTCGAGAACGTGCTGAGTCGAAGACCACCTTTCAAAGTGGCATCTGTTAAGACGCCGAGGGACAGAGGTCGACCAGCATTGGGCGAGCCTTGACTACTCGGTTCCCTCAATCCTATCGAAACGCGGCCGGTGGCCATGTCATCGATCACCCAGTCGGAACGCACGCTCGCGATCACCACGCCCCTGGGGGTTGATGTTCTGCTGCTTCTAGGGTTCACGGGTACCGAGTCGCTCTCGCGCCTCTTCAGCTATCAACTCGAGCTGGCTTCGACCCATGACACGATCTCGGCGAAGCAGATCGTCGGCAAGGCGGTTTCCTGGAGCATCAGCCGGCTGGATCAGGCTCCCCGCTATTTCAGCGGGATCGTCTCCAAGTTCGTTGCGGGGGCGGTTAACAACAGGCAGCATCGCACCTACCGCGCCGAGGTCGTTCCCTGGCCCTGGCTCCTGACACGCACCACCGATTGCCGGATCTTTCAGAACCAGAACACCCCGGAGATCATCGAGTCCATCTTCAAGGACTTCGGATTCTCCGATTTCGCCCTGGAGCTCAAGGGGGCCTTTCCCAAGCGGGAATACTGCGTCCAGTACCGCGAGACCGCGTTCAATTTCATCTCTCGGTTGATGGAGCACGAAGGGATTTTCTTCTTCTTCCGTCACGGAAATGGCAAGCACACGATGGTGCTTTCCAACGCGGTCAGCTCATACACCGACTGCCCCGAAAGTCCGGTGGAATACTCGACCGGCTCCCTGGCCCCCAATCACATCCATAGCTGGGAACACTATTACGAGTTTCGCTCAGGCAAATGGTCCCGGACCGATTACAATTTCGAGACTCCCAGCACCAACCTGCTGACAACGACGACCACGGTGATCGACCTGCCGGACGCTCCCAAGTACGAGATCTTCGACTATCCCGGTGAGTACGTCATCAAGGGCGACGGCGATCCGGTCACGAAGGTGCGGATGGAGGAAGAGGAAGCCGGCTACGACGTCGTTAGCGGGGCAGGGCAGTGCTGCACCTTCACTCCCTCTGGCAAGTTCACGCTCCAGGGACACGAGGTCGCAGCCGAGAACGGCGATTACGTCATCACCTCGATCCGCCACGCAGCCAGCGAGCTCAGTTACGGATCGACTACCGAGGGCGCGTCTTACAGTAATCTCTTCACGTGCATTCCCGCGTCGGTCATCTATCGCCCTCCCCGGGCCACGCCCAAGCCGATGGTCCAGGGGATTCAGACCGCGGTGGTGACCGGTCCCAGCGGCGAGGAGATTTACGTCGACAAGTACGGTCGGGTCAAGGTTCAGTTCTTCTGGGACCGTAAGGGCAAGAAGAACGAGAGCAGCTCGTGCTGGATCCGGGTCTCGGAACAGTGGGCGGGTAAGAACTGGGGCTTCGTCTGCAACCCCCGGATCGGCCAAGAGGTCATCGTCGACTTCCTCGAAGGGGACCCGGACCGTCCCTTGATCACCGGCCGCGTCTACAACGCCGAGCAGATGCCGCCCTACGACCTTCCGGGCAACATGACTCAGAGCGGCATCAAGTCGCGGAGCAGCAAAGGAGGCTCGCCGGCCAACTGCAACGAGATCCTCTTCGAGGACAAGAAAGGCTCCGAGCTGGTCAGCATCCACGCGGAGAAAGACCAATCGATCTCGGTCGAGCACGACGAGTCGCACACCGTCGGCCACGACCGGACCAAGACGATCGACCACGACGAGACGAGCCACATCAAGCACGACCGGACCGAGACCGTCGACAACAACGAGACGATCACCATCCACGGCAACCGCACCGAGACCGTCGACAAAGACGAAAAAATCACGATCCACGGCAATCGCACCGAGGTGGTGGATAAAGACGAGACGATCACCATCCACGGCAACCGCACCGAGACGGTGGACAAGAACGAGAACATCACGATCTCCGGCGGCCGCACGGAGAACGTCTCCAAGGATGAGTCGATCACCATCGGCGGCGGCCGGACCGAGAACGTCTCGAAAGATGAGTCGATCACCATCGGTGGCGGCCGGACGGAGAACGTCTCGAAAGATGAGTCGATCACCATCGGTGGCGGCCGGACCGAGAGCGTCAGCAAGGACGAGAGTATCACGATCAGTGGCGGCCGGACCGTGAGCGTGAGCAAAGACGAGGGCATCACGATCTCGGGCGCTCAATCGATCAATGTTACGAAGTCGATCTCGATCACCGCGGGCGAGTCGATCACCCTGACGGTCGGCAAGGCTTCGATCGTGATGAACAAGGACGGCACGATCACTATCGACGGCAAAGACATCACCACGACCGGTTCGGGCGAGATCACGCAGACGGCCAGCAAGAACATGACGCTGAAGGGCCAGAAGATCCTCCAGAATTGAGAAACGGCGGAGGTCAAGAACACAATGGATCTGGTTTCGCGCGAGATCGCGCCGGCGAGCGTGGACGCAGAGGAAAACCTCGCCGAGTTTCCGATTGGCGAGCTTCTCCCTTCGCCTCTCGCGGAGGTCGGCACACTGACTGCGTCCGGCCGGCTCGATGATTCGACCCCGCTGAAGAGAGGTGGACCGAGGCTGAGGCGGCCGGCAATTGTGCGCCGACGAAAGCCTCAACGGAGGCGCCGTCTGCTCGCGCCCGGGGAAGTCGTCGTCGGCACGCTGGCGGGGATCAACGACGACGGTCAGCCTTTGGTCCGCCATTCTCTTGACCCGTCAGGGCGCATCTCTCTTGCTCGGACGACCGTGACGATCAACTCCGAGCAGATTGATCGGGAGATTGTCCTCGCGTTCGAGTCTGGCAACCTCGGCAAACCGATCGTGCTAGGCGTTCTCCGCCGCCCCGACGGCCAAGAGCGATCCGAGCCCCGGGTCGCCCCGCAGACCGTCACCCAGCCGATCGTCCAGGCGACCCTGGACGGCGAGCAACTGGTCCTGACTGCTCAGCAAGAGATCGTTCTCCGCTGTGGCAAGGCGAGCCTCACACTGACCCGTGCGGGGAAAATCCTGGTCCGGGGTACGTACCTGCTGAGCCGCTCCTCGGGCGTAAACCGCATCAAGGGCGGGTCGGTCCAGATCAACTGACGCCGGCTGGATCCTCGCCATGGAGCTGATCAACGCGACTGGAATGCAGGCCGCCTACACAATGGGTTTGCAGCCCGATGGTCGGGAACTGCTTGTCGTGGTTGTCAAGGGGACCTTCACGATCCCCAAAGACCCGAAGCAAGAGCCAGAGATCGCAGAAGAACAGGTTCCCCTGGTCGCGGCTGACGTCTTCACCGGCGAGCCGGGTTTTTCCGCGCCGCTCTACGAGAGCGACTATGCCCCGCGTAAGCCGCGATGCGACATTTTGCTCAACGGCAGTGCCTACGCGCCGGGCGGAAAACCCACCGAGCGTGTCACCGTATCCTTGCGGGTCGGATCGTGGCAGAAGTCGTTTGACGTGGTGGGCAATCGCTATTGGAAAAGCGGCGTACTCCTCGTCACCCCAACCGACCCCGAGCCGTTCACCGTGATGCCGATCTCCTACAACAACGCCTTCGGCGGCGTGGACCGCT
This sequence comes from Isosphaeraceae bacterium, assembly GCA_052146555.1. Taxonomy (GTDB): domain Bacteria; phylum Planctomycetota; class Planctomycetia; order Isosphaerales; family Isosphaeraceae; genus Aquisphaera. The sequence goes on along the minus strand of JBKQMU010000190.1, from coordinate 29,454 downwards.
CCCAGGAAGACCCGGCCAAGCATCGCTGGTATCCCACGAACCACGCAGGCGTTGGCTACCACGAGTACCTCGATGCGGAATTCATCGATGGCAAGCCGTTGCCGAACACTGAAGAGACCGGCCGGCGAATCACCGACCCGCGTGGCAAGTACAGGCCGATGGCCTTCGGCCCTATTGGGCGCGCCTGGCCTCCGCGCCCGAAGTATGCCGGCACTTACGACCAGAAGTGGTTAGACGAGGTGTCGCCCTTCTTGCCCAAGGATTTCGACGATCGCTACTTTCAGGCGGCCCCGCTCGAGCAGCAGACGGACTACCCCCGGGGCGGGGAAGACATCGTCCTGACGAACCTGATGCCTGGGGGCCCCAGGTCTTCCAAGCTGCCAATGCTGGACATGCCGATCGAGTTCACACGGCGTGACGGAAAGCGCCAGGAAATGAAAGCAGTGATCGACACGGTAGTGGTGGAACCCGATCTTGGGCGCTTTCAGGTGGTGTGGCGGACAAGCTTGCCTCTACGCCGGAACATCTTTGAGGTCACGGCTGTCGTGGCGGGGAGAATGTCGCCCGGATGGTATCGGGCACGCGCAGCGGGCAAGGAATACTACCGCTCCTTGCGGGAGATGGTGATGTCAAAGGAGCGGGAGACATGATGGCTCTCGCCGTACTCGGCTCCGGCATGATGACCGGTGTGGGCCTCAGTTCACCCGCCACCTGTGCGGCGATGCGCGCGGCGATTAGTGGCTTTGCCGAAACCCGTTTCATGAACAAGAGTGGAGAATGGGTGATCGGCTGTCCTGTGCCCTTGGAGCCGCCGTGGCGCGGCCGTGTCAAGCTCGCTCATCTCGCCGCCCCGGCCATCGAGGAATGCCTGAGCTTTGCTGGCAATGTCCAGCCGGATGCCATCCCACTGCTGTTGTGTATCGCGGAGAAGGAACGTCCCGGCCGGCTGGAAGGATTGGACGAGGATCTGTTGCCGGAAATACAGAAGCTGCTGGGACGCCGCTTCCATCCGCGTTCCACTGTGCTTGCCCGCGGCCGAGTGGGGGGGGCGGTGGCGGTCGATCTGGCGCGAACGCTGATTCACGAAGAACGTATACCCCTGTGCCTTGTAGCCGGCGTGGACAGCTTTTTGGTCGCGGCGACGCTCAACGCATATGAGGCGAAGTCCCGTCTCCTGACGAGCAACAATTCCAATGGTTTCATTCCAGGCGAGGCGGGCGCGGCAGTCTTGCTGGGGCCGCCCAGTACTGCCGGACAACCGGAACTTCGCTGCCTGGCCATCGGATTCGGCCGGGAGAAGGCCACCGTCGACTCGGAGGAACCTCTTCGAGCCGACGGGCTAGTGGAGGCATACCGTGCCATGTGCATCGACGGCGGAGTTACCCTCGACGATGCCGATTACCGCTACACGGACTGCAACGGCGGACAGTATGGCTTCAAGGAGGATCGACTGGCCTTTAGTCGGACGGTCCGAAAACTGAAGGCGCGCTTTGACCACCTGCACCCGGCAGATTGCATCGGCGAGGTGGGGGCGGCCGTCGGGCCTTGTGTCCTCGGTCTCGCTCTCACCGCAGCCCGTAAAGGATACGCGCCGGGCAACGCGGAATTGTCCCCACCGAGCCAGTGCGTGCTGTGCCATTTTAGCAACGATGAGGGGGATCGAGCCGCCATGCTGCTCCGGTATTTCGACGGGGACGGAGCGCGATGAGCAACGAAGTTTACGCCAACGGCATGGAGGTCTCGTGTAAGGCGGCCGCCGGCAAGTCAATCTGCGCCTTTCCGGACGTGTGCCTCACCCCGCCACCCCCCCCGGCCGGCCCCCTTCCGATCCCATACCCCAATACCGGCGTGGCTTCCGACACGGACGGCGGAAGCAAGACGGTCCAGATCAGCGGTCAGGAGGTCATGCTTAAAGACTCTTCATCCTTCAAGAAGAGCACCGGGGACGAGGCGGCCACTAAGGGACAGGGCATGAACGTCATTACGCATCAAATTCAGGGCAAGTGCTACTTCACAGCCTGGTCGATGGACGTGAAGATCGAAGGGGAGAACGCGGTTCGGCACCTGGACATGATGACGCACAACCACGCCTCGGAGCCCGGAGGCACGCCGCCGTGGCCGTACATGGACGAGGCTGCGATGAAAGATCCAGATCACCCGTGTGCGAAATCGGGGGACAAGGGAAAGGTTGAGAAAAACTGCGGCGACCCGCCCGAAGAAGATTGCTCCGACGATTGCCAGAACGCGCGCAAGTGCATGCTGGTGCCCGGCATCGAGGGTGAGAAAACCGACGGTACGCCCAAACACAAATGCTGCAAGGGAAAGACGCCTCACCACCCAATCCCCGTGGGAGAGTTTTCGGCAAGCCGCTTGCCAGGGCAGGCGCGCGGCACCCCCACAGGGAATTACGATTCGGAAAAGGCCCCGGCCATCTGTGTGGAGGGACAGAACCACAACAAGGAAAAGGCAGACGGCTCTTTGAAAGAACACGCCCTCTGCGGGCGGGCGTTCGCCCTGGAGCGCGGCATCGCGCTGTACGACCCGATCACGGACTCATTCCCGGACACGTACCCCTATACACAGGCCAGAGATATTGCCGCCAAAACGACGCACGACGTGACGGGCTGCGACGAGGAGTGCCTCAAGCGCCAACTGGACGACGGCCACAAGGGCATGGTCCCGCCCGACGGGCAGGTGCGGTACAGCGAGAGGCAGAAGGGTGGCGGCAAACCGACCGTCAAGGCGGCACGGAAAGCCCGAGGGATATGAGTGGTTCGCGCGCCCGAGACACCCCAGGAGAACTACCAATGGCTGATGAGCGAGAGGACCCCGACGAGGACGGCGACGACGGTTCCCTTTTTTTTACGGACGGATTCGTAGTCCGACGGGACGCGGTCGTCATCCCGGCTCAGTTCAACCGATATCCGGACGAAACCCTGTCGCGCGTGCTGTTCCTCTTCGGAGACGAGTGGTTTTACCACGACTTCTCCAACGCCGATGTGCGTTCGGTGACCTATCGAGACGGCCTGTGCTACCTGATGGGAATGAACGGCGTGGTCCACTCCGTCGGCCGGAGCGGCCAGGCACTCTCGCCGGCCACCATGCCAGGGAGTTACCGCGAGATCGTCGTCCCTCTCGCGCCTGACTACGGCAACCTGTCCAGGATCCGCTTCATCGAAGAATCGGTGTATGCGTGCGGCCAGTCGTCCCAGGTCTACGTCTTGGGCAGCGGCAGGTGGAAGCACTTGGACGACGGCATCCGACAACGTGGCGGGTCCACCTTCGAGGACATCGACGGCACCGGCCCGGATGACATCTACGCCGTCGGCTGGAAGGGGACGATCTGTCATTACGACGGCAAGCGCTGGGCAAGGCTCGACAGCCCGACGAACCAGCACCTGTCCAACGTCCGGTGCGTCTCGCGCGAAGAGGTATACGTTTGCGGCAAGAGTGGCTCGTTGTTCTGCGGCAACGCGGACGGCTGGCAATTCGTTGGCGACCCCGACTTTACCGAGAGCTTTTGGGGGATGACTGTGTTCGAGGAACAGCTCTTCCTAGCCCACAACCTCGGGCTGATGAAGCACGACGGCAACGAGCTGGTCCCCCTCGCCGTGGACATCGGAAAGACACTTAGCTGCCACCGGTTGCACGGGGCCGACGGAGTGCTGTGGTCCTTCGGGGAGAAGGAACTTCTGCGCTTCGACGGCGCCGCTTGGGCCGAGGTCGTCTGCCCAGAGAACGCCCCGTGACCGCTTGATCAGCGAGTCGAAGACTTCACCACAAGTGTCCGGGGCGACGCTCAGTCCGGACGACCTGACGATGCAAAGAATGTCTGCCATCATTTGCGAAATCATTGAACGGCACGTGGAAGAAGCTGCGTTCCTCTCGCTGCTCCGTGATTCGGCGGTGGTCGCTCCGCACTACCTCCTGTGGGAGCTTGCCAAGCTCGATGACCGCGTCGAGGCCCATATTGATGGTCTGCGGGTGGCGGGCGAGCCGGGGTGGGAGATGGTCAAGAAGGCGCTGGTGGAGATCGGTGAGCCAGGGGAAGTGTTCGCGGCCGGTGTGCTAGCTCTTGAGAGCGGGGACGCGGAGAAGATCCAGCAGGTCATAGAGGTGGGGAGCGCGACACCCGAGGCGGCGCGGGGGCTGATCTCGGCCCTGGGCTGGCTGTCCTATGAGCAGGCGTCCAGGCCGATCAGGGATCTGCTGGCGGCGGACGAGCCCGCGAGGAAACGGGGCGGCATCGCCGCGTCGGCGATCCACCGGAGAAACCCGGGCCCGGCGCTGCTGGCAGCCTTCGGGGCCAACGATCCGGCGCTGAGGGCACGGGCTCTTCGCGCAGCCGGGGAGCTGGGGTTCGTCGATTCACACGTCACTCTACGGTCAAACCTGAAGCACAAGGACCCGACTGTGCGGTTCTGGGCCGCGTGGTCGAACGCCCTGCTCATCGGCCACAGGGATGCCGTAGCCCATCTTCAGAACGTCGCCGAGGGCGGCGGGCCGTTGGCCGAGCGTGCCGCTCAAATGGCCATGCGGCGTTTGGCGCCCAATGATGCCAAAATCTGGCTCAAGCGGCTGGTCAAGGACTTGGGTCAGAAGCGGATTGCGGTTGTCGCCGCGGGGGCCTTCGCCGATCCTGAAGCGATCCCGTTTCTGATCGATCAGATGAAGGTCCCCAAGCTGGCACGGGTCGCGGGGGAGTCGTTCAGCCTGATCACTGGGGCGAACATCGCCTACGAAGATCTTGACGGTGAGAAGCCGGAAGGCTTCGAGGCTGGCCCGACCGAGAACCCGGAAGACGAAGACGTCAGCATGGACGCGGACCTGAGCCTGGCCTGGCCCGATCCGGCACTGATCCACAAGTGGTGGAACTCCCGCCAGGGAAGTTTCGCCAAAGGAACGCGGTACTTGCTGGGCCAGCCGATCACCCCCGAATCGCTACGCGAGGCGCTCAAGAAGGGCTACCAGCGGCAGCGAGCGGCGGCGGCGATCGAGCTGGCCATCCTCAAGCCGGGCCGTCCTCTGTTCGAGGTCCGTGCGCCCGGGTGGAGGCAGCAGCAAATCCTGCAGGGGTAGAGAACGGATCGCCGGCACGTCGACTGCGCCCCCATCGCCTGGGAACTCATCGGGACGCACATCCCGGTCATCCTGCTGGCTTAAGCCGTGACTGGCCATAGAGTTCCGCGGTGACCGCGGCGGAAATAGAACGCCCAAGCGTCGCTCATGAGCGCGTTTGCCAGCAGAAACCATAAGGTCAAGAAACGACTTCAATCGAGGTTGACATCGACTGAGACTGAACGTCCTGCCTCACAATCAGGCTGATGCTCACGATCGACTCATCCGATAATCACTCCAGAATTGTGCGATCCCGCCAGTTTCCTTCGTTGCTCAAAAAAGACCGAACTCGGCGGGGATGCGCTTGGCCGTCCGAAGGATCGGTGTTTGTAGGAAGGTCAGGAAGTGATGAAAAACCGATGGTTAGGAATCGGGGCGGTCGGGCCCATCGGACTGGCTCTTATCGTCAGTTGCATGGCACGGGCCGAGGACCCCACGAGCACTGGTGTGTCGCCGAACACAACATCCGGAACGAGCCCGAGCCAGGAGATCACTCACGAGACGATTGAACAGTTGCGCAATCCCTTCGAATGGGGAAAACCGCTAACGAAACAGGGGCTGTTTGGTGCGATGACCGGTCAGTCCAGTCCTCAATATCCGGCGCCGGCAGTCAAAAAGCCGCCTGTGCAGGGTGCTCCGGTGCCGCCGACCACCATGCCCGAGGGAATGCCGACCCCACCGGTGCCAGCACCTGGCGGCGAAGCAGGAGCCGTCGGAGCCCCGGCTGGCCCAGCCGCGGAAGCTGCACCCACTGCACCAGCGCCAGCGGCCCCAGCGGCACCAGGGGCGCCAGCCGGCGACCTCTTCGCCGCGGCCTCAGGGACAGCCGGCCCTGGATTCGGGGGCGGGCTAGCCGCCTCCACATCCGCATTTCCGATGATCGGAGACCGTGGGCCCTTGTTCCTCCGCTCGAGCTTGCGGTTCCCGCCGGTGCCCACGCCGGTGCCACCGCCAGTGCCGAGACCAGGGAACAACCCCGCGACCTTGACTGGCCGTTCGGTGGCCGCCATCGTGCCCGCCATCCGCGGATTCAAAATCGCCGACAACCAATATCCTCGCCCCGTCGATCGCGTCTGGGTCAGCTTCAACTATTATGACGGCGTCAATTCCGGGCTGAACCAGGAGATCGGGGCACCCATCAAGAATATGCAGGCTTACAATGAGGTTTTCGGGTTCGAGAAGACGTTCCTCAATCAGCAAGCATCGATCGGGTTCCGGATCCCGGTCAACACGCTGACAATCGCCAGTGGGATTCCGGGGCTGAGCGGGGAGCATACCTCGACCGGCAATTTCAGCTCGTTCGTGAAGTTCGTGCTGTGGGAAAACGACCGGGGAAATCTGCTGTCGGCGGGGCTAGACATGAGCTTCCCCACCGGACCCAAGTCGTTCGCGGGTTACCCCACGACCCTGGGAATCAATGCCTACGAGCTTCAGCCGTTCCTGGGCTACATCTTCCGATGGGACAACGTCTATCTTCAGGGGTTCAACTCGATCGCCGTGCCCACCGATCGCAATCTCGCAACCATGTACTACTGCGACATTGCCCTGGGATATTTCCTGTACCGTTCTCAGGATCCTCGGGCGATCCTCTCGGCCATCGTGCCCGTGTTCGAAACCCACCTGAACATCCCGCTGAACTGGGCTGGATTCCAGCCGCGAAACATCGGCAGTACGCCCGACGTGGTCGACCTGACCTGGGGAATCAATGTTGGAATTGCCGGCCGGGCCGTGCTCTCCACCGCGTACGTCCATTCCGTCACCGGGCCGACGCCTTTCAGCGGTGAGCTGGCCATGCTGCTGAACATTCCTTTCGGCGGCCGGCCGGGAGGGAACTTGCCGGTGACTCCGCCCGTGATCGGTCAGTGAGCCCGCCTGCGATGGACTGTCCCGCGCATGGTTTTTGGAGTACCGAACCTGCGGTGCGACGATGAATTTGATCGGGCGTGCGAAACCGTCTTGGACTGACGGATACCGGAGCTGCTGAGCTGCTGGTTTGTCTCTCCGGGGTTTGCTTGCCCTGGGGCCGTGCCTCCGATTTGGTCGTTCCCCAGCCCGGTATTCACGAAGATGCCGCCGGCCCGGTTCGGGAGTGTTGGCCGGCCGTTGGAATCCAGTCCCAGCGAATTTCCTTCAATCACGGTGCCCGAAGTTCCTGGGCCAAAGAGCTGCATGCCGACTGAGCCATTTCCGGAGATCAAATTTCCCGCGCCTGCCGCCGTGCCACCGATCGTGTTGCCCGGTGCGTTGTTGATGAAGACGCCGTCAAGGCCATTGGGAACCGCTCTGGTCCCACTCAGCTCTGTTCCGATCTTGTTGCCCTCAACCAGGTTGCCGGAGGCCGTCGCACCAGCCTCATCGGCGATTCTCCGGCCTTGGTTGCATCGAGTGCAGGAAGGCTCCGCAGCGGGCGCAGCCGGAGAAAGATCAACGATTGAGAACTTAACCGATGGGATTTTAGAGTCGAATCGCTTGCTCGTGCAACCGAGCTCGGTGGCGAGCGGCCAATTGTTAATCGCGCCAATTGTTAATCGCGGTTGATCGGGCGTTTCGCTTATAATGCATCATCGGTTGGGGACCGCGGGTGGGACGATCGGATCGGACTAGGGCCGATGCTGATCAAGTCTGCTTTTGCATGCCTCATCAAAGGAATCGGGCGGGGCCGGAGCCACCACTTGCCAGCTCGACGTCTGGCGATCCGCCGTACCACTGCCCGGAGGGTCCGTTCCGACTCCCGGCCCCTGCACCATGAGAGTGGACGCTGAGAGACACCTCGAGTGAGAAGCCGTGATGGCCAAGAGCAACGATGTTCCGATCGATGAACTGGACGACGGCACGTGGCATCAGCCCGTTCAAGCTGATTCCACGCTTCCACCCGAGGATCCTACGCAAGTGAAAAGGCCGAAGAGCGGATCGGCGGATGAGGAACAGGTGCGTTCTCATTATACCGTGCCCGTGCCGGATTCGACCCCTCTGCGGCACGCAACTTCGGTCGGCAAAGACTCGGCCGATTCGGATGAAGCCACACCGCGCCCTGGAACCGAACGGTCCAATGAGTGGAACCGTCTGCCTGCCCCGAAGCTGAAGGTAGGATCCGTCATTCTGGAGAAATATCGACTCGAGGAGAGGATTGGCGAAGGAGGAATGGGCGAGGTCTGGCGTGTTGAGAATCTACCACTCGAGAAGGAAGTCGCACTCAAGTTGATCAAGCCGGAATACGCGCGCAACGAGAGTGGCTGGACGAGGTTTAGGCGCGAGGCCAAGCTGATGGCCAGGATCAAGCACCCGTATGTGGTCGATGTCTACGACCTGGGACGCGCCCAATCGCTGGGTTACATCGAGATGGAATTCGTGCCTGGACGGAGCTTGGAGAAGTACCTCGATGACAACAAAAAGTCTCCCATGCCGCTGGTGTGGACAGCCCAGATGCTCGATCAACTCTGCTCGGTGCTCCACAAGGCCCACGGACACGTCGATAAGAAGTCCGGCAAGGTCAAGCCCATCATCCACCGCGACCTCAAGCCATCGAATTTGATTCTTGTCGAGGGGCAACCCGACGGGCAAAACCTGAAGGTCCTGGATTTTGGGATCGCCAAGATGATCGAGGACGAGGCGAGCCCCGACCTGACGGGCCAAGGCGTCATTGTGGGCACCCCGTTCTACATGAGCCCCGAGCAAATCCGGGGAGGGATCTCCAAGGACGGGCGGGGCGAGATCGACGGCCGCAGCGACCTCTATTCGGTGGGCGTGCTGCTCTATCAGCTCTTGACCGGCAGATTGCCGTTTTCGGCCAGAAATAACATGGAAGTGCTCGCGGCGCACTTACACCAGACACCTCTGCCGATGAAGGAAGCCAATCCGGCCGCGAAAGTGCCCGCGGCTGTCGAAAAGGTGGTGATGAGCTGCCTGGAGCGAGACCCCGATCGTCGCCCCCAGTCGGCTCATGAACTTGCGGAACGATTCCGGGCGGCAATAGGCGGCACGTCCACAACGGCAATCGAACCTCCGGCGCCTGGGGACAGAGCCAGTCGTCTTTCGCCAGTACTGAAAGCTCTGGGCGTCCTGGTCATGGCGCTTCTGCTCGGAGGCCTGGCCAACTTCTGGCTACCGACTGCTACAAATCTGCTTGGAGGCCTGGCCCGCGTCTGGCGACCGACCGGTGGAATTCATCCTCCCCCGCCGCCTGCTCCCCCGCCGCCGCCTCCCCAGCCCATCCCCGGATATGAGTCGCTTGAATACGGGAGACTTGTGGAGCTTGCCAAGCGGAAAGGCGCCAGACTGACAAGCCTGCGCGCTGATCTCGGTTCCGATCCGGCAGGGCTGATCCGAGTGAGCGACAACGTCGTTTTTTACAGGTTCGCTGAGGGGGTCTATCTTCCACTGGGTTATCAGCCACTGGACGCCAAAGATCTGGAAAACTTTTGGCCGGCCGTGCTGGTTCGCGATTCCGATGGCGTGCAGTTTGTACGCATCAGCGGAGGTAAGTTCACTCAGGGCGATTTTCGCGCGCCGCAAGCCGAGGTCGACGGCGAGGGCAATCCCTGCACTCAGCACGAGGTCAAGGTTTCGGACTATTACATTCAGCAAACCGAGGTCACCAATGCCGAGATCAAGAGATTTCAGCGCGAATATCCCGAACTTGATCTAAATAATTGGAAGGCGAGCTGCAACCTTCTTTTGAATGATCTGAAGCGGCCTCAGGAAGCGGTCGACCGGTGCCCGGCCGTGGGTATCGACCGGGAGACCGCTCAGAGGTATTCACAGTTCGTCGGCGGACGACTGCCCTCCGAGGCCGAATGGGAGTATGCGGCCCGATCGCGGGGGCAGAATAACAAGTGGGCGTGGAAGAACGAGAAAGCAAACAAACTGGGCCCGGTCGCCCACATTCTTTCGACCCTCGCAGCCGATCCGTACCCGGTACCGGTCATGACCTATATAGGAGAGGACGAGACCGATCAGAAGGTCTTCGACATGACGGGCAATGTTCGCGAGTGGTGCTTGGACCGTTACCGGCCCTATGGCCAGATCATCGCTGAGAATCCCAATCCGGGGAAGCCGCTTCGTGATCCTCAGGAGGGGAGTTCCAGTGGCAAGGACATGTACGTTGTCAGGGGTGGCTCGTTCCTTTTGGATTCCAACCGCGCCATGACCTTCCAGAGGGACAGCGAAGAAGCCAGCTTGCAGAACCAGGATCTCGGCTTTCGGGTTGTTCTCGAATGTCCATCCGGAGCCAGAGCGGCGGACCAATGAGTTTGAGAGATCGCCATGAGACCCAAGCCGTGGACAATTCTTCTGATCTTTTGTTCGCTCCTGTCCCAGGCCTCGTTCCGGAATGCCGCGGCGCAGCCAAATCGGGTTGAAAAGCGACCTCGGCAACTGTGGGCGATCATCGTGGGTGTTGGTGCCCCACACGACCCCGGGGCCCGAGCTCAAAGTGACCCCGAAGCGGTACGACAAGCGCTCAGCGTCCTGGCCTGGCTGGGCGGGACGGCCGGATGGGAACGGAGCCACCTGCTGCTCCTGACGGACCTGGGAGGCAACGAGAATCCGGGCACACCGCGAAGGCCCGCGTCCAACATCAGCCCCAGCCGCAAGAATCTGGACTGGGCCTTTCAGCAATGGCTGGCTTCCCGGGCTCAACCCGGAGATATCATCGTTTTCTACTTTGCGGGGCCATCGCGCGCTCTTGTGCCGACCAGTCCACTGGCTGTTCCCGAGTATTATCTGCTGCCGACGGACGTCCTGCTTGGCGATCTTGCCGCGCGGGGATGGTCGCTCGACCGAGCGATGGACGGCTTTGCCCGGCAAGGCAAGTATCAGATCGTCTGCTGGCTCGCGACCGCCTTGCAGGCCGGGCAAGCCGAAGGCGATCGGAACGCTTCCCCGGCCGACCTGGTCAGGTTGAGCCGGGACTGGCTTCGCTTGTTGGTACGCTGGCCGGCAGTCACCGCCTGGCTTGCCGCGGATCGGCCTTCTCCGCTGGGAGGCAGCGGACCCTCGGCGGCTTTTACCACCGCCTTGCTCGCCGGCCTGGGAGACAAGACCCGGAAGTTGAACGTCGCCGCGTGCCTTCAGACGCTGCACCGCGACTCCCGGCTCAAGCTCGGCGGATTCCAGTCGATCGGAGGGGTGCCTCCCGATCTGACGTTATGGGCCGACCAGCTCGGCGTGCCAGTCAAGCAACCGCCTCCTGAAATGATCCTTCAGGTCGGGCATGCGGACCGCATTCTGGAGATCGCATCGAGCCCGGATAGCAGCACGATCATTACCTCCAGCCAGGACTCGACGATCCGGGTCTGGTCTCCCGATCAGAAGGCCTTGCTTCGCGTTCTGACCGGCCACGCGGCAGGAACCACGGCGCTGGCGCTCTCCAGGAACGGACGATGGCTGGCCAGCGGCGGTGGAATGGGAGAGGTCCTGGTGTATGACCTGGCAAAGGACTGCGCGCGGCTGCCCATCGCTCGCCAACCCGGCGGAGGGGGAGCACGCGTCGTGCAGCTTGTGATGCTCCCGGACGGAACTCACTTCGTCACGGTCGACAGCAAAGGGGCCTCCCTTCTGTGGGATCTCGCCAAGCCTTCGCTCTCATTCGTCCCTTGGATCGAGGGAACCACGTGCTTGAGCGTGGCCGCCGAGGGGAGCGCCAGCATCGGTGCCGTGGGAGCCCTGTGCGGCGACGGAACGGTTCGGGTCTTCAATGCTTCCGGGGCTGGCTCACGAACCTTCAAGGATCTCAGCGGCCGTCCCACCAGCCTGGCGATCTCACCGGACGGCCGCCTGATTGCCGTCGGCTTCGATCAGGGCCGGGTGGTGGTCCGAGCGATCGACGGCCAGCCGGTGTTCGATCGCTTTCTGGCAACCGGGTCGATCGAGCAGCTCGTGTTCTCGGCATCAAACGACCTGGCCGTGGGGTACGCGCAAGGCGCGCGGCTGATCGAAGGAGTAGCCGCTAATCAAGCCGGCGCGGATTCCGTGCTGATCGCCGGCGCGGGACCGGAACGACTGAGCTTTTCGCCCGATGGCCGATTCCTGGCTGCATGCATTCGGGACACCGGAGCGCTCAAGATCTGGAAACGAGAGGCTGGCGCTCCGTTTCAAGCTCTGCTGGACGAACCCCAAGCAGGTGTTTTGAGCCTGGTCTTCTCCAGCGACAGCCGCAGCCTGATCACCGGCAGTAAGCTAGGTTCGCTCAAGAAATGGCCCTTGGCAGACCAAGACCGCGCGCAAGGTTGGACGGTTTCGGCCAATCGCGGCAAGGTTCGGCAGATCACGTCGTCGCCGAGCCGCCGGTTTCTGGTCATGATCAACGAGCTGCGTCAGGCTCATGTCTGGGACCTTGGCCAGCGGTCCTGCCGCCGTTTGTCCGGAGCATGGGCTGACGGCGTCTTCCTCAGCGATCATACGCTGGTACTCGCCGGCAGGCCCGAGACCGATCAGCCCGGGCATCTGGTGCGGGTCGACCTCCTCACAATGAAGCAAGACGGAGGCTTCTTTGCTCGGACAGCGGGCAGCTTCTCGATCCCTCCTGACACGGGCTTCGAGACCGTGGCCCTCTCGCCGGACGGGAAGCGGCTGGCAGCCACGGCAAGCCGGTTCCAGGAGCCCCTGGTCTGCGTCTGGGAAACATCGACGGGCCGGCTGACCCACTGGCTTACGGCTGCCATGCTGGTCGACCCCGTTCTTAGCCTGAGCTTTTCGAGCGACGCCGCGAAGCTGGCGACCGGAGGCAATTCGCCAGCCGTCAGGCTCTGGGATCTGCAGGGCCAGGGAGCCATCACTTCTGCGTCGGTGACGTTCGAGGACCCGGCGGGTCGGGATGTGGCCTGCGTCCAAGTTCGTCCCGGATCAAGCCGCCAGCTTGTGAGCGGACAGACCGACGGGCGGCTTCTGCTCTGGTCGTGGGCCGACGGCAAGACCACACAGCGGGTTCCCGCTCAGATACTTGCCGAGCGCTATTTTCCCGGTTCCGTCACCGCGATTGCCTTTAGCCACGACGGCCGATACGTCGCGGCGGCAGGTACCGGTCCCTTGATCTGGTCGGCCGAAATGGAGCCCCGGGTGCGGCCGATTCACGATCTGGGCACACCGCCTCACCACTTCGAGCAGGTGAACACATTGGAGTTCTGGCCGGACTGGTCTGATTCGCTCCGCCTGGCACTTTTCGGCCTCTTGCAGCCGGGCGTGCCCGTCATCCTCAATCCGCCACGCCCTCCGGTCCTGATGAGCGGCAGTGACGACACCACCGTCAAGTTCTGGGATCTGAAACGGCGCACGCTCATGGCCGTCTTCTGCCTGGCATCGACAGACGCCGGGACGCCTAATCCTCCTCGGTCGGCCGCGCCTCGGGAGCCGCAGTGGGTTCTGTACACGCCCGACGGGCATTTCGACGCGTCTCCCGACGGGAGAGAGTTGGTCCGTTTTCGCCAGGGAGACCTGGGATCGAGGATGGAGCAATTTGACGGCACCAAACTTTACTCGTTCGATCTGACCGACAATCTCCGCTCCGGCCGGTCCGTCGAGCCAGTGCTCTTGCAGCAGCCGCCGCCCTTGGCCGTCGATCCACCTCCGCGAATCAACCCCAAAGTGCCCCAAGCCCGCCTGACTGTGTCACTTGGTTCGAGGAACCTGAAAGACCTCAGGCTTTATCACAATGGAGTTCCCGTTGCCGGCGATCTGGACGACGCCACTGCTCCACTGCCGGAGCGAAAGGTAATCGCGGTCCGTCTGGTCCCCGGAGTGAACCGGTTCTACGCCATGGCCAGCCAGGATGGAGCCTTTGACAGCCGCTCACAGGAGGTTGAAATCCCTTATGAGGGCCCGATGGAGCCGGGGCGATTGCATGTCCTTGCCCTGGGTGTGGGTGGATATGAACGCCAGCGTTTGAACTTTGCCAAGCGTGACGCCGAGCAAATCAGCAAGGTGCTGCACCAGCTCGGTATTGGCGCCAGCCAGAAGCGCGGCATGCGACTTCTGCTGACCGACGACCAGGTGACGGCAGCCAATGTCACGCGAGAGTTCTCCGAAATCGTCCGAGAGGTCAAAGGAAATCCCCAGGATACAGTCGTTCTGTTCCTGGCCGGTCACACTGGCGTCTTCGACGGAAACCGTTTCTGCCTTCTTCTTCCCAGCTTCCCCTTCCCCGAGGAGGCGCCGCTACTGGTCGCGTCTCGGTTCGCCAACCCGCCTCTGGCACCCGGAGCGACGCTCTTGCCCGAGCATCTCCTTTCGCTCAGCGCGCTTTCTGTTCAATTGATGCGTCTGGACGCGCTCAACAGGCTTGTGATCGTCGATGCGTGCCAGGCCGAGGCAATTCTGGCCGATCCCCAGGTCGAAGCTATCCGGAAGTGGATGGAGATCAGCTCTCGTAAGGCAAGAACCTCGTATCTCATGGCCACTCGTCGGGGCGAGCCGGCGCTGGAGATCGAACCACTTCGGCATGGTTTGTTCACCTATACTCTGCTTCGCGGCATGGGAGAGATTTCTCCCCGGGAGGAACGGCCCGAGATTGCCAGTCTGAAGCTGCGCCCCAATGCAGACTTCGATCAGGATGGCGTGATCACTATCGCAGAGCTGGACGCTTACACCAAGGAGGTGCTTCCGCCCATCGCCGAGATCTTTCCCAAGCTCGGCGACCTGGCCGTCAATCGTGAGGCGAACGAAGCCGTCTCGCGCGGCCCGCGATCCAATACCGCAGACCGCCTCGATCAGTCGCTCGGCCTGCAAACCGCGCCGGTCTCGTTTCCGTTAGTCAGGATCAGTCAAGGCGGGAAGGTCGAGTAAGCCGTAAGAACAGGCAGCATGGGAGATGGTAAGCGCTCACGGACCATCATCGTGATCGCTCAAGGGCGGGCAAAGAAGCTTTGTGGCGGCACTCCGCGGGGAATGTAGCAAGAAGCCTCTTGCTGGCGACCACTCAGATCCAGGACCATCTGCTGGACGGCCCTGGCGAATTCTTCCAGCGTAAGCGGCTGGTTTTGGGCCTTGCCCGCCGCGACCACCTGGCGAAACGCTCTCGAGACTCCGAGCGCGAAGAAGCCGTGCTGGGAAGGAACATCGACGTCTCCGGGTCCTTCCCTCGAAGCCACGAATGTGACCACACGGCGGTGGAGCTGGAGATCTCTCACCCAGGGCTTGATCTTGCTCTCGAAGCCGGCCGGCGCGGGCTCGTGCACTCCGTCCAGGAAAACGACCACTCGACAGCCATAGTCGGCCAGCTCGCCGAGTCGCTCGGAAATCGCTTGCGTCTGCACCACGGGCTCCGGTCCACCCTTCTTGATAGTCGTGTCGGCCGCAACGATCATTGAAGTCTCTCCCAGATCCAGAACGTGTGCCGCGACCACAACGACAACGATATCTCCCTTACGGAGTTGATTGTTGCGCAGTCGCCCGCTCAGTTCTTCCAGTGCCTGTTCAATCGCTCCGGTCGAGGCCAGATTCCCCGTCAGCAGGATTTGATCTCTGCCGCCATCGTGGAGGACCCTGGCTCCGTCCGCAGAGGTCAAGTGTTCGGGCATGAACCCGGCAAGCTCGTCGGCGTCCCTGTCGGCAAACAGGATGCGAGGCAGAAGCTTCTCGCTACGCGTCCGTTCCGCTCCGACGCTGAGCACGACCATGCGTGGCCGGCTCTCGGGAGCCGGGGGAGGTAGGGGGGGCGGACTGTAGACCATGTCCAGGGTTTCAACCCGGCTATTACCTACTTCGTTCACGGCTTCGACCGCCAGCCGGACCCTTCGGTTGGGAACCAGGAGTACAGGAAGATTCTCACCGACCTGCTCGCGTGGCCCTGGCAGCGGCGGAAGTTCCTGGACCTGCTCGTCGAAGGTGACCTTGCGCGTCAAAATCCTCGACGAGCCCTCTGACTGAATGTTCAGGCCAATACGAGGATTGGGTATCCGGACCAGCCAGAGGACGCCGGGTGCAGGCAACCTGATGCCTCCCTCGACGGAAGTGAAGGTGATCCGCGGGGGACGTTGATCGTAGGCCTGCACCGCCGGCGCAGGGGACTTGGCCGCGACTTCATCCTGTTTGAGTGCCTGGTCGAGGTCGGCCGTTTGCCAAAGTCGATCGAGCACTTTGGGGCGCATCATCGTTCTGGCGTAGCTTCCAATGGGGACGAAATCGGTGGGCCTGGGCAGCCGGAAGTCCGGATTGATGTGCCAGCCCAGAAACCGCCAGTCGCCTTCGATGGAGGTGTCGTAGAAGCCCTGGGGCGTCCAGACGACCCACTCCTTGTCCACACCCTGCATCAGAGTCATGGAGGCGTTGTTGCGACGGGTCGAAGGGAGAGGCGGCAGATTGACATCGAGCACTCCCAGGGTGGGCAAGTGCCCGGTCCGGCTCACCCAGAGGGCGATCGTGTCCAAGCCGGGTCTCAGGTCGTCGACCCGTGCCACGAATTCCGCCATGGTGCTCTTGTCATAGTACGTGGGCTGCTGCTGGCCCAGCGCGATTCCTGCCTTGAGAATCCGGTCGCCGGGCCGCAAACCCATCCCCTCGGCGAAGCCGTGAGGCTTCACCCGGGTGACGATCCATGTCTGGTCGGGCTGCTGGAGAATAGTCGCCCCGAGGTCTGGCCGGATGTCACATCCCGCCAAAGGGTTGATCTGGATCGTTTGATCGAGCGAGCTGCTGGCCAGCCATCGGCCATCGGGCGAAGAAGCCAGTGCAACCACGGGACTGCTGTGTCCGGCGAACACCCGAGTCCTGCGCTGGCTTTCGAGATTGTACAGGATGATACCTGACTCACATCCCACCGCAAGAACGGGCTGCGCATGCCCTGGTCCCGGAGCGATCATCGTGTACGACCACCAGTTGCGCTCGGTCTCGGGACTGATGTCCAGGCGCCAACGCCTGCCGTCTCGGTGAACAGCTTCGAGCCGAAAATCGCGGATGCTGCCTTCGATACTCCAACCGTTCAAGGTCTTCAGCGCGTGTCGAAGCTGGCTGCCGGGGACTCTCAAGGCCCGCCTATGCTCCAGGTCAAAGCCCTCATAGGTCCGTGGAGCATTGGCAGGACCGAATTGCTCGCGAGTGAAACCAACGACCCGGCTGTCGAGGGTGAACCCGAGGTCGAAAGGAGTGCTTCCGTGCCCCTTGAGCTCTTGCGGCTTCGAATCGAGATTGGTCAGGTCCTGGACGTAGATCGCTTGCGCTGGCCCCCCCGCGTACGCCAGCCGCCTGCCTTCCGGACTGTAGGCCAGGGCCTGAACCAGACCCGGTACCCGCCAACTCCGGATCGTTTCGCCCCCCGGAAGTGCCCGGACCTCCACGTCGGAGGTCATTGCGATCGGGTCAATTGTGTCGGCCATGTCGCTTTTGAAGCTGACCGCGAGTTGCCGGCCGTCGGACGAGTGGGTGACGAACTCAACCGGCCCCTGGTTTTGGCGCGTCGGCAGCTTCACCGGAGGTAGACTGACGTTGTTCCCGTCGAAACGGAATAGATCGCCGTTCTCACGGCCCACCACGATCGACTGCCCGTCGGGACTGAAACTGATCGTGTTGATGGACACAGGCTGTTGAACATTGCCCGGCCGCTCCTGGATCTGGGTGCCTGTCGCCACATTCCAGATCCGCAGCGAGCCATCGGCGCCAGCGGTCGCGAGCTTTTGGCCGTCGGGGCTGAACGCCAGGGCGAGCACAGCCCTGGTGTGGCGGCCAGAAAGCACGATTCGGGGGCGAAACGTGGGAACCTCCCAGAGAATGACCGTTGTGTCTCTGCTTCCCGAAGCCAGAACCCGGCCGGTGGGGTCGAACGCAAGGCAGAACACGGAGTCTCGATGGCCAATCTGGTCGGGCTGGTTCTCGTGAGGCGAAAGCAACCGAGCGACGACTTCGCCAGTCGGAATGCGCCCCGGTCGGCCTGCTCCGAGCTCGGCGCCTGGAACGCGGAAGATCGTCAGGTCTCCCCGCCGGCTTTCGACTCCATATCCCCCCACGGCCAGGAACGACTGTCCATTTCCGTCCGGGCGGGTCATCGACATGGCGTAAATCGTTCCGGCGGGACCACGCCAGATGGGAGGCCGCAGCGATCGGGCCAGCCGCTGGCCTTGCTGGAGGTCCCAGACCTTCACAACCTTGTCCTCACCCCCGCTCACCAAGGTCGAGCTGTCCTGCCAGACCAGGCTCCGGACCCGGGCATGGTGCCCGCCGGTCTCGACCATCAGAATTGGCTTTCGGAAGTTTTTCACCTCGTCCTGGGCCAGGGCGAAATCGACGGCCAAACGATCGGCCCCGACGCCCAGAAGCACGATCACCAGAATCCCGTGAAGAAACCCGCGGCCTGACGTTTCACCGCTGCTGCCCCGCTGGACGGCTATTGGGGATTTCTGGCCTCTCATCGTTAGCGCTCCTGACTCCCACCTGGTGCGGAAGGTACCCATGGACGAGCGATTAACCGCTCAAGCGGTAGGACAGAGACGAAAGGGAATCAAATCGAGTTGTCTCTTGTGCCGCGACAATCTTCATCTTGTGGCCAATCCCCCTCACCACAAGCTTAACATGATTGACCACAAATATTGCCGCGGACAA
The DNA here is from genome assembly GCA_052146555.1 of Isosphaeraceae bacterium. GTDB lineage: Bacteria > Planctomycetota > Planctomycetia > Isosphaerales > Isosphaeraceae > Aquisphaera. Next base: position 10,812 of record JBKQMU010000190.1, on the reverse strand, counting down.
AGCATCTTCGCTGCAGCGACAGAGCTGGACGCTGAATTCATGCTATTTTCTGCGGCGCGGTACCGTCCGCTGTGCTATTATCGTTTTTGGTTCAAGTGCTCTTTTCCAGGCCAGGGCGCCACGGACGCGAGTCTTCCCCATCCGGGACCTTTCCATTGAAGCAGGATTCCCGTTGCGGATCAGCAACATCGTCAGAGCTGTCTGGAATCAGCGATGAATGGCGATGATAACATTGGCAGCGCCAGTTCATCGAACTGGGTAGGGGCTCCCAGCCTCGGCGAAGTCTCGATGTGGGCGTCGGCCAATTTTTTGCGACAGACAGTCCATTCCTGGTGAGAGACGCGTATGAATTGATGAACCGGACAGACGAGGAATACGGGTCAGCCAGGATGCTGGAGTGGAGGCCCGGTTCTTTGGGTCGAATCAGGAACGCCCGACTTTCTCGTTCCGGCGGAGCACGTCTTTTCAGTATGGAAGCTCTGTTGACGCTAAGAGCACGGAACAAGGTCTCGGCATCCGATGTCAAGAGGAAGCTATCGGGACCTGCCAATCCAGCGTTAGAGTCCCCAGGCCGAAACAGCCAATCGCCAGGCGGCCTGCGATACACCTCGAATGAAACGCACAAGGAATGAGGCGCACAGGTCTCGTCGTGTTTTGGGCGGCGAATCGGCCTTCGGGTCGAAATTCGAGCCAAGTCGTGTTCTTCCGCGGGTATGATAAGGCGTGATTCGTGAAACCTGATCCAACGGCCCGTTCGGCCCGCATGGTACTGGGCCCGAAGTTCAGGACGCAACCCTCACAGAATCCGCGGTTTACTTCTTTTCCCCAGTGCTCGAGTCGTTTTTCAAAAAGGAGAATCCACAATGCCAATCTTCTGCAAGTACGACGGAATTGATGGCGACGTTACGGCTGAGGGCCACGAGAAGTGGATCGAGCTGAGCTCGTGTCAATTCGGCGTGGGTCGGTCCATCACAAATTCGACCGCGAAGGGTTGCGACCGCGAGGCCTCAGCCCCTTCCGTCAGTGAGATCGTCGTCACCAAGGTGACTGATGGCGCCTCGTGCAAACTCTTCCAGGCGTCGTTGTTCGGCGAAGGAAAGGACGTCCAGATCGATTTCTGCAAGACTGATAAGGACAAGCTTGAGCCCTATCTCAGCCTGACACTCTCAAACACCCTGGTCAGTGGCTTCTCCACGTCCAGCGGCGGAGACCGTCCCTCGGAGTCGCTTACCCTCAACTTCACCAAGATTGAGTTCAAGAATACCGGCATGGGCTCGGCCAATGAGACAGGCTCGCCGGAGTCTACAAGCTGGGATCTTGCCCAGGCAAAGGGCAGTTGAGGCGGCCACCACCACCCTCGAAACTCCGGCCCGGCCTGGTGCTGGGCCGGATTGGATTCGCCTCTCGTCGAGGCTCCCGATGGCATCGTCCCCCTGTCGTCATGACACTTCAGGATGGCCGCGCTTGCACGCCGCAAACAGATCCAACAGCATAGACTCCATGTGGCGGGAAAACGCCGTCACATCACATGCGGGTGACCTGCTCAGACGCTCTCGTGACTGTTCTCGCAGGGTCTGAAGGCGATCGGGCGTCGAGGGGTCCTGAGCCAGTGCAACGGCTCGTGCGATATACTCTTCCACGCTGTCTGTTACGTAGTCGCCAAGCCCAGCCTCCCGGAGTAACGATGCGCTGATCCGCGAGGCCCAGCGATCACCCCAGAACGTCAGAACCGGCACGCCCTGCCAGATCGCTTCCATCGTCGTCGTCCCGCCATTGTAGGGGAACGTGTCCAGCGCGATGTCGATGTCCGCATAGCGCTCCAGGAACACGTAATGCTCGGCTGGCCCTTCGAGCATAAGCTGCTCAGGCGACACCGAGTACCGGGCGAAAAGGTCAAGCACAAAGGCTCTCGCCGACGGCGCGCCGAGGACCACGTTCTTCAGGAGCAGCCTCGTCCCAGGACACTGTCTGAGGATGCGCGACCACGCCTCCACAACGTCGACAGTGATCTTGTATTGCGGCGCCAGACAGCCGAACGAGATCGCTGGCCTTCGCAGGCAGGGCGCCGGAGCCACATCGGGAACGGGATAGTTCACTTCAAACGTCAGATAGGAGCCCGGAACGCGAATGACCCGTTCCGTGAAGTAAGGCTCCTCGTCGGCAAGGACGACATGGTCGTCGCCGACGATCACATCGAAACCGCTCATTCCCGACGTCGCGAACATGTTGAACCAGGCGACTTGCACAGGCGCCGGCCTCAGCATGAAGAGCGGGAGCCGTGGAGGTCGGCTGTAACCGTTCAGATCGATCAGGATATCGATCTGCAGCTCTTCAATTCGCCGCGCCAGCGCACGGTTGTCCAGATCCGATGTCTCATGGAAGTGGTCCCGAGGGTCAATCCGCAAGCCGCTCTCGACGACTGCTTGGGCAATGTCAGAGAACAGGTGGATCTCGAACCGCTGGCGGTCGTGGCGATTGATCAGTCCCCAAATGGGTTTCATCCAGTTTCGCTTGTCAAGAAATGCGGAGACATAGCCCAAGCGGATACGGGCGGGTGTGTCGCTGCCCTGGTCCCGCCGTCGAGCTGCGTTGTCGGCCGCCGGGGGGGGGAGGCACCGGACTGCCCACGAGCGCCGCGCTTCGAGAATCGCCACATGATCGGCCTTGAGCGATCCCGGGATCGCAACCGCGATGTTCAAGAGCGGCAAGCCAACCATGTCGGCTGGCATGGGCTTGACCGATTGCCGGAAAGCGTCGATGGCCCGATCGACCTGTCCGAGCTCGAAGAGCGATTTCCCCAGGTTGTGCTGCGCGAAGCCGTTTTCGGGTTGCAACTCGACCAGACGTTGAAAGCTCTGGGCCGCCCCGGCATGATCGCCCAGCGTCGCCTGCGCGCAGCCGAGGCCCCACCATGCTCCAGGCTCTTGCGGCTCGATTGAAATCGCCTCGTGGTAAGATGCGATCGCTTGCTTGATCTCTCCCTGAATCTGCAACGCATCGGCGAGCCGGCCGTGCAGTCGCGCCTCGAAGGGAAGTGACTGAACAGCTAGCTCGAGCCGCGCGATTGCCTCGGCGTTCCGGCCCCATGATTCAAGCACATCGGACAGAGCCAACAAGGCGTCGACGTGCAATGGCTCGTCGCTGAGGAAGCTCTGATAGCACCGGGCTGCGAGCTCGAGCCGTCCGGCCGCGTGATGCTCTTGGGCTTCCCTGAGAGTTTGCGGAGGGCGCTTTCCCAACGGTCACCTCGTTCCGACTCTGATGTCTTGACCACCCCGGGATCATGGCGAGCCGCGAGAACCCTGTTGCCGAGCCCTCCGGGCAAGTCATTTGTCTCGGCCGCTCAGCAGGCAGGTCTCGCCTCAAGACCAGATGGTCTTTTTTGCTTTGAGGAGCAGGCTCCCGAGAGTATGTTCGAGGCCGACATGGTCGAGCCTGCTGTCCAGCTCGAGAGTGAGCCGGCGACCCCAGGCGTCTTGGCCTTGGACCTGTTCAGACGCGGCATTCTTCCCAGAAAAACGGGCCCGCACGTTTTCTTGGTGTAAACTTCCTGTGCCTTTCTTCCAGTGTGGCAACCGTGAGGTGAACTGCCACTAGAGACGAAGTTTACTCACCCTGGAGATAGATCGCCATGAGTGCCTACCTTCGGTGCTCCTGGCTTGCCGCCGTGGTCTTTCCCGTCTTGCTAACGAGCGAGGCGGCCTTTGCCTGCCACGTCTGCAAGCAAACACCTTGTGTGATGGCACCCCCGGCACCGGCTCTCGAGTGCGTGACCGAGATGGTGCCAGTCACCGTGATGAAAACAAGAACCCGTGTCGACCTGGTTCCGGTCTGTACCAAGACTGTGTCAGAGACCAAGATCGACATCGAATACGACGAGCAATTGCACGAGGTCTGCCGACCGGTCTACGATACGATCTTTGAGACACGGTGCACGACTGTCTGCCGGCCGGTTTGTGAGACGACGACGGTCTGCCAACCTTACACCGTCTGCCGGCCGGTAACGACGTGCCGTCAGGTGACCGAGTATTGCCTCAAACCGTTCACGGAACTCGTCACGGTACCGGTTAAAGCAAAGTGCGGCCTGTGTGGCCATCAAGGCGGCGGCTGCACCTGCAGGACGCTGGCCCGAACGTGCTACAAATGCGTTCCTGTGGTGCGCGAGGTGACCGAGACTCATATGGTCACCGATGTCCAGACCCGGATTATTCCCGTGGTCCACTGGCGGCTGGTGCCCGAGCAGCGGATCGAGAAGTATCCTGTCACGGTCTGCCGGATGGTCAATGAAACGGTCCGGGTGCGCGTTCCCAGGCTTGTCTTTTCGTGCAAGCCCAAGACCCTGGTTTACAAGACGGCGGTGCTGAGCTGCGACGAAATCCCCGTGACCGTGTACCGCCCGGTGATGAAGATGGTGCCGGTGGTTGCGCCCAGCCTGCAGACGGGTGCTCCCGGGGTTGAGGTGGGAAGCACGCCGCAAGCGCATCTCGAAACCGCACCTGGCAAGCTTTAGCAACCCACCAATGGAGCTCTACCTAGCTCGAGGAAGCGTCGCGCTGCTTGGTCGCCGGCATCAAGGATGACGGCGGGCAGGATCGGCCCGCCGGTGGCGACCGAAATGCGGCCGGATGACGGCTGGGCCAACTCCGTGCTCATGTTCGCCTCCTTGCGGCCTGGCCCGTTCCGACGAAGCTCGCCAGGGCGCCCAGGCCCCAAGCCGTCAATCCGAGGAGCAGGCCGTGGGCCGCACCCAAGAAGGAGAAGTAGAGGAAGTTGAAGGACAGGGGGAAGCGATCCCGGTCGTACTGCGGCAGAAACGGGTCGATGACGAGGATATAGCCTCCGTAGCAGGTGGCCCCGGCGAGTAACCCGGCGATGATCCCGCGCCGGCCTCTCCGGCGATTCCAGGTAATGGCGAGCAGCGGCAGGCCGGCAAACCCGGCAACCCGGAGGCTGAGTTCCGCGGGGCCGGCGCGTCGGGATATGAGATACGGTTCCAGGTCGGGGGAGCCATGAATGGGTCGAGTGATCAGAAAGAGGGCCAGGCCGATTAGGGCGACCGCGATCATGAGATCGGCGACGGCCCACCGTGGCCGATCGGCGGCAAGCCGCCCGCCATTTGTATGATCACACATGCTCCCTCCAATCCTTTATTTGTATCCCATAACGCCCTTTATCGGATACCAATTCGTTGGCGGAGTCAAGCAGGGATGACAGGTCAGGCAGGAAGGGGAAGGGATGTGCAAACATCCGCTTTCCAGACTAGCCAACAGGCTCAACTCGCCGCTGAGTTAACCCTTCCATGTCGCTCAATTCGCACCCCACGCGGTTAGCGACTTCCATCGCAACTGGGCTGGTCTGTAGTCTGTAGTGAGCGCGGCGCAACCCACCAATCGAGCTCGGTGGGTTGCGTTGCGCTAACCCACCACCTAGCTCGCTGGCCGTGTGTTTGCGCATGCCCAGCGCCTCGCTTACTTGATGGCGTAACGGAAGGCCCCCTTATCGTCGACGGAGACTTCGACGCTGGATATGCTCTTCCCCTGGGCCATGCCGCCGAGGATCTCTTGGGAGATTTCGGGAAGTAGCGTGCGGGTCAAGATGTGGTCGACGTTGCGCGCGCCGGTCTCGACTTCGCGGCACCGTCCGACGATGCATTCGATGAGCTCGTCTTTGTAGGTAAAGCTCGCGTTGTGGTTGACACGCAGGCGTGTGGCGATGCGGCCAAGCTGAAGCTTGATGATCTGGCGCATCGCCGCATCGGAGATCGGGTAGTAGGGGACCACGATCAGACGCCCCAGGAATGCCTGCTTGAAGACCTGGACGCCGCGTTCGGTCTTGGCGGCCAGCAGGTCGGGGCGGACAGCCTCGGTCAGGCCTTCCGGGGAGGGCGTCGTGTCCGGGTCCTTGCATAGCTTCAGAATGGTCTCGGTTCCAACGTTCGACGTCAGCAGGATCACGGTGTTCTTAAAGTCGATCTCCCTGCCTTCGCCGTCTTCGAGCGTTCCCTTGTCGAAGACCTGGAAGAACAACTCCAGCACGTCGGGATGAGCCTTCTCGACTTCGTCGAGCAAGACGACGCTGTAGGGACGTCGGCGCACCGCTTCGGTCAAAACGCCTCCCTCCCCGTATCCGACATAACCCGGAGGAGATCCCTTAAGGCCTGAGACCGTGTGCGCTTCCTGGTACTCGGACATGTTGATCGTGATCAGGTTGCGTTCGCCGCCGTAGAGCGTATCGGCCAGGGCCAGGGCGGTCTCGGTCTTGCCCACGCCGCTTGAGCCAACCAGCAGGAACACGCCGATGGGCCTTCTGGGATCGGTCAGATTGGCCCGCGCCGTGCGAATCCGCTGGGCGATCGCTTCGAGCGCGTGCGACTGGCCGATGACCCGTTCCTCGAGCCTCTCATTCAGGCTGAGCACCGTCTGGATCTCGTTGGCCAACATCTTGCCGACCGGGATTCCCGTCCAGCCGGCGACGACCTCGGCGATCGTCTGGGCATCGACAGAGACTTGCAAGAGCGGAGATTCGCCCTGGAGTTTCCGCAGGTCGCTGGTCTTGAGCTCGAGTTCCGCCTGCATCGCAGCCAGCTCTGCCGACGGCTGAAGCGGCCGGCCGTCGCCTGGGATCGCCGCATGCTCTTCCTGATAGCGCAGCTCGAGCTTCCGCGAGAGGGTGCGGATCTCCTCGACCCGCTTCTTCTCGTCGTCCCACCTGGCCTCAAGCTCGGTCTGGCGTTCTCGTGCCTGCTTGACCTGGGCCTGAAGCTCGTTGATCGTATCTTCGTTGCGGGCGCCGGTGGCACGCTCACGCTGGAGGATTCCGATCTCGACCTCCAGGTGGTTGATCGTGCGACGGCAGTCCTCGACGGCGGGCGGAACGGCGTTCTGGCCAATGGCAACCCGGGCGCAGGCCGTGTCCAGCAGGCTTACTGACTTGTCGGGAAGCTGACGCGCCGGAATGTACCGATGAGACAGCTTCACGGAGCCCTGGACGGCCTCCTCGAGAATTCGCACGCCGTGGTGTTTCTCCAAAATTGCGGTAAGGCCGCGCATCATCCGAATAGCGACCTCTTCGCTGGGCTCTTCGACTTTGACAACCTGGAACCGCCGCGCCAAGGCTGCGTCTTTCTCGAAATATTTCTTGTATTCCGCCCACGTAGTAGCCGCGATGGTCCGCAGCTCACCCCGGGCCAGGGCGGGCTTGAGCAAGTTGGCGGCATCACCCTGCCCGGCCGCCCCGCCGGCGCCGATCATCGTGTGCGCTTCATCGATGAAGAGGATGATGGGGACGGGCGAGCCCTTGACCTCGGAGATCACCTGCTTGAGCCGGTTCTCGAACTCTCCCTTGACCCCGGCGCCGGCCTGCAAGAGGCCGAGGTCGAGTGTCCGAATGGCGACATTTTTCAGCGCCGGAGGAACATCTCCCTCGGCAATTCGCCGGGCCAGCCCCTCGACCACGGCCGTCTTGCCGACGCCGGCCTCGCCGGTGAGGATCGGATTGTTCTGGCGGCGGCGGATCAGAATGTCCACCATCTGGCGAACTTCAGGTTCCCGACCGATGACCGGGTCGATCTCTCCTTTGCTCGCCCGCTCGGTGAGGTTGATCGTGAACTGATCGAGTGCCGGCGTCTGGGTGACCCCCGAAGGAGGCTGACCGGCCGCGGCAGCCGGGGCCGCGGCGGGAGACGGGCCTTCGTCCTCGGGCGAGCCGGCGACCAGTTTCATGAGGTTCGACTGGAGCAAGTCGATGCGGATCTTCTCGAATTCCCGGGAGCAGTCGCGCGCTTGCCGTCCCAGCTCGGCATCGTCTAGAAACGCCAGGAGCAAAGTCCCCGATCGCACCGATCGCAATTGATACTGGATGGACGACTGTACCCACGCTCCGCGGATGAGCTGATCAATCTTCAGCGAAAGCGAGGGCGTCCGCTCGTAGCCCCTGCGAAAGTGGTCGATCACGGAGGTCAGATCGCGAAGCAGCCGCGCGGTGTCGACCTCGAAGTTGCGTAGAATCCGGGTCAGGTCGCTGTCGGGCAGCTCGATCAGCTTGACCAGCCAGTGCTCGATCTCAACGCTGGGGTTGGTGCTCGAGAGGCACAGGCCCGCGGCTCCTTGAAGGGCGCTAAGGCACGTTTTGTTCAAGGTCTTCACCAACGCCGTGGAATCGATGCCCATGTCCCTCACTCCTTGGCCCGGTGCGGGCCATCCAACCGTCGCCTGACAGATTTCTTCACTGCTTCTCTACTGACTCTTTTTCGTGAGCAAGAGCAAGGCGAACTCGCAGTAGCTGTCGGCGTTGCGCAGAGCGACGTCGGGGGACTTCGCGGCCAGAGCCTTGTCCTTTTCTATCGTGCTCGCCTGGATCCATACATCCGGAGACGCGCCGTAATCGTCGTGATCCGGGTCGTTTAAGTGCATTGGCTGCAAGACCCAGTTGCCGTTTCCATCGACGGGGGGAGCGTCAACCGCGTTGAAGCTTCCGTGGGCAAACTCATGGATCAACGTGCCGACGGTCGAGGAGGACGAGGTATCGTAGCGATCCTGGACCGCACCTGCGAGGAAGAAGGCTCTGCCGACGAACACTTCCAGCCCGGCGACTATCCTGCCGCGTTGGACGCCCGCGTAGCATTGCATGCCCAGCACAGTGTTCCTCACGTCGACCACGACGGGCACGCCGTCAAACGCGTTGTAGAGGATCTTGTAGTTTGCGAGCACCTTCTGTGCACGAGCCTGCGTGAATGCTCCGAAGAAATCGAGGTAAAGCTGCTCCTCGGCGCTTGGGACGTTGCCGATCGCGTTTTGCTTCGCCAGGTCGATCATCGCGTCCCGGGCGTACTCGACGGCAAGCTTGCTGCGCGCCATAGCCTCGTTGATCCGTGTGATTTCCGATGGCTTCAGAGCGGGCAGCATCAAGTTGGCTTGCACCGCGTCCATTGACGGGTACTCGGCCTTGGTCCAGAGCTTGAGCGTCCAGCCCTTATTGGTGACGTTTGTGGCTTTGTCCTTGATCACCAGATTGGAGGCTTTCGCCTGGGTGATCGTGAATTGCAGATCGTTCTCGGCGCTGGCCCCAATCGTCGCGCGTTCCGACTGCACCTGTTGCGTGCCCAAGTTGCGCCAGGCGGAAAAGCGGTCGGCGAGCTGTTCAAGGTTGGCCTTCGTCGCTCTCTGCGTGTACAGCTCGAATGCCTGAGTGAGATCCTCGAGCTGGGGCGATCGGATGAAGAACTTGACCTTAGGCAACCGCGCTTCTCCAGGCGTCAAGGGTGATGATGGGCATTTCGTCTCCTCCGGGGTCTGTAAGGACCGGTGGAAGCCCGGTCTACCTGCGGTACGAATGCCCTCTCAAAAAGATGACTCGAGGTGGTGGAACACATGGTAGCCACCATTGTATGAGAGGGTACCGCGGCCGGGCAAACTTTATTAGTCGCCGATCTCGTGAGTCATGAGAACACCGTGCACTTGTAGATTGCGATCGCAATCATCACTCCGCCAAACAAACCGGCCGTCCGCGTTGAGGAGATCGGTACCGCCAGCGGACTCAAACTGGTACCCGCCGACGCCCGGCGACGAGGCAAGGCCAAGGAGCAACAACGTCCGGCACTGCGTATCATTGACCAGGCGACATGGGACAAGGCACAGCGTCGGTTGGGCGAGTTGAAACGCGTCTTCGGTCAGCGGCCCGGCCAGAAGCCGTGCGGACCGAAGGTTCACCATTCACAAGTCTATCCTCAGAGTCTGCTGGGTGGCCTGCTGTTCTGTCATTCGTGCGGGGCGCGATTGTGGTTTCAAGGAGGGGGGGGCGAAGTCAGGTTCAACTGTCCAAACCACCGAAAAGGTTGTTGTGCGATGGCTAGTGCCCTGTCAACTTGATATTGATAAGTTCCGGGGACCTCTGTCCACTGCTGGTAGTCTTTACCAGGATTGTGGGACGGAGCCCGATCATGAACAAGAGGTTCATCATACGATTGTCGGTCGAGGAGCGTGCCCAGTTGGAATCGGTTGTCGCCAAAGGCAAGGCGGCCGCGCGTAAGTTGACCCGAGCGCGAATTCTGCTGAAAGCCGACTGTAGTAGTCTGGGTCCCGCGTGGTCAGACCAGCAAATCAGCGAGGCTCTGGATCTCGGGGTAATCACGGTCCACCGAGTCACCGAGCAGTTGCTGGCCGACGGCTCCATCAGGCTGACTATCCAGGTCGGTGGTGCTGCTTGAAGATCATCGAGATCACCGTCGACTCCAAGGGTCAGACCAAGGTCGAGACGCGTGGCTTTGCCGGCGGCGAGTGCCGCGAGGCCAGCAGGTTCATCGAGCAGGCCCTCGGTCACGCACCGGCGAGAAGCTGACCGCCGAGTTCTATCACGTTCAGCCCAGCGATCAACAGATCAAGCAATCTTACTGAACAATCCGTCGACACCGCTTTAGCCCCTCGAACGATTTCGTTCCTACACCACCGAAAGGAGACAGTGATGTCGCTCGCCGAGCGATCGTCGGAGTACGTGCGCGCCGTGTTTACCGGCATCTGGATTCAGTCCTATGAACACGACGATGCGATCACTGAGATCGCGCGTCTCTGTCGGGAGCAGAGATGGTTGTTGGCTACCTGGGACATCGACCGCGGTCTGGCGATCGCAGGCCAGGACGATCTTTCTGGAGTTGCTCCAATCGCCGTTGGTTGAGAGCACCGATGTCCCACTCGGCATCCGTGAGGAACCGGTTGAGGCAGGATTGATCGGTGGTCTGGGCGAATTCGCGGTTGATCCCAAGCACCGTCTTGCGCTCGGCCACCATCAGTCCGGTGAGATACTCAGCGAAGTGTCGCC
>JBKQMU010000189.1:0-15821 GCA_052146555.1 Isosphaeraceae bacterium | reverse complement strand
TCTATGACATCTCCGAACGCCTCCGCGCGCACGGCTGGATCGTCCCGGCGTACCATCTGCCGGCGAACGCCGAGGAGGTCGCGCTGCTGCGCGTCGTGGTCCGCGAGAACTTCAGCCGCGACATGGCCGACATGCTCCTCGACGACCTGACCTGGGTGCTCGAACGCCTCGACCCTGTGGCCGCCCCCGCGCCGAAAGCGAGTTCCAAGATTCACAAGGTCTGCTGATCCGACCGCCAAGGGCGAAGATGATCTCGGGGCACCTCTAGCTGGCGCTACTCCGATCGGGATAGGATCATTCTTCGAAGAGCCCCGCCCGCCCAGGGCATGTGGGCCACGTTTGGAATCGCCACCGACGAACCCTTTGAGAAGAAGTACGGCCAGGGCGAGATCTTGAAGCTGAAGCAATGCGACGAGGCAGCTGCACGGTGCAATATTCGCAGGTGTCAGTGATCCTTTCGGCCCCCCAGCCCCTACCCTAACTCGCCCTGAACCAGGGCGGAGTGTAGCGAACCGCCACGATTCTGGGGGCGCGGACCCGTGGGGTGCGGACCATCCCTGACCGGTTGCGGCCGGCACGCGGGTCCACGGCTTCCTTGCCCACCCCACGGGGAACACGCCTCCATTGGCGCGAGACAATACCGCGCCCGGCCCTTCTTCGCTAGCGTATCGCCAGCCCCCCTACCCCGTTCACCCTTCGATCAGCACGAACCGTCAGTCTTGGCACACCCGCCGCCTGGGAAGATCCACCTTGTGGACCTGGAGCTGGAACAACGCCAGGCCCTCGGCCTTGCCCACTCGATCTGCCTCGTCACCCTGGTCGTGCATTGAGCGCCCCCGCCTGCCCCTATTGAATCCCTCCGAACAAAGCCCCTTGATACCCCGGGTATCGGTTGGGTTGATGGGCCGCCCACCGCTCAACCGATAGAGGTAGTGATACACGGGGTATCACACCCAGTCAGGGAGAGGAGACCGTGCCCGTCATCACCATGCTCAACCAGAAGGGCGGAGTCGGCAAGACTTCGACCTGCCATCACCTTGCAGGGACGCTTGCCCAGCTCGGACGGCGCGTCCTCCTAGTGGATAACGACCCCCAAGCGAGCTTGACGCAAGGCTTCTGGGGTCCGCTGGCCACCCGACAGCTCGACCCAGCTGAAACCCTCGCCGGCGTTTATGCCGGCGATGAACCGTTTCCTGCTCAAGTCATCAAGCCGACGGGTATCCCGGGCATCGACCTAGTGCCCGGCTCGAAGCGCGCGACCCGATACAACGTCCCTGAGCCGCACGAGGCGCCGGCCGAATCTCAGGCACGCCTCCGCGAATTTCTGGCCGACGTTCGCGATGGGTACGACTTAGTGCTGATCGACTGTCCGCCGAATCTTCACCTCTGCTCGTGGGCGGCGCTGGTATCGAGCGATCATTTGATCGTGCCACTTAAGCCGGAGGACTACGGTGCGCAGGGGATCATCGACGTCCAGGAGTCAGTGGCACTGGTCTTAGCCGGTCCGAATCCCTCGCTCCGACCGCTTGGCTACCTTCTCACGATGATGAACATCCGGAAGACCATCCATCAGCTCTATGAGGAGTCACTCCGCAACCAGTACGGTCCGCTCGTCTTCACAACCCGCGTGGTCGAGGCCGTTGATTACGTCGAGGCTCTGAACCAGCGAAAACCGGTGGCGCAGTACAGGCCGAAGAGTGCCGCAGCAAAGACGATGAGGGCCCTAGCCGACGAGCTGGAGTCGCGACTGATACACGGCGTATCACAGGAGGCCGCGTGATGAGCAAGCTCGACGAACTGCGCAGGACGGGGGCATCCACCGCGGCCGAGAGCATGGGGGCCGGTATGCCCCCGATACCCGGTGTATCGGTCCCTGGGCCGGCCCCGGTCCCCACCCGTCTACAAGGTATCGCCAAGGCCAAGGATGCGGCCTCGATCCCCCTTGCCAAGATCGGGCCTGACCCCGACCAGCCACGCGAGGAGTTCGACCCGGATGGCCTCCGGCGCCTAGCTGAGTCTATGAAGGCTCGGGGCCAGTTACAGCCGATCCGGGTCCGGTGGGACGAAGGGCGGGGCCAGTACGTCATTGTGTGCGGTGAGCGCCGCTGGAGGGCCGCCGAGATGGCAGGACTACCAACCATGTCCTGCATCATCATGGAGGGGGCGATCGAGCCCTCGGAGTTGCTGGCCCTGCAACTGGTCGAGAACATGCTGCGCGAGGACCTGAGACCCATTGAGCAGGCCCGAGCGTTCAAGACGCTGATGGATCGCAACGGATGGTCCACCCGGCAGCTCGCTGACGCCCTGGCGATCGTGCAGCCCCAAGTTGTCCGCACCCTGGCGCTCCTGGGCCTGCCTGAGCCAATTCAGGAGAAGGTGGAGCAGGGGGTCCTGGCCCCAGCGACCGCCTATGAGATCTCGAAGGTCGAGGACCAAGCCGCGCAAGCTGAGCTGGCCGTCCGCGTCGTGGCTGAGGGCCTGACCCGGCAAGAGACCGTCGCGGAGGTCCGCCGCGCCGCCAGCAGGCCGAGCAGGGCAAAGATTAGGGAGGCCGGCAAGGGGAAGAAACTGACGCCTCGCGTGTTCCGATCACCGACAGCGCGTGTGACAGTGGAGCTGCTAAGGAAGGCCGCCGGCGCTGAGGCGATGCTGGAATTGCTCCGGGAGGCCGTCCGCACCCTGGAGGCTGAGCTGGGTGCCGGAGACCAGGCCGCGGCCTGAGTAGCCCGACCGTTCCCAAACTATGTCCGGACCATCGGCACCGTGTCTGGTCCCGAAGATCTCGTTCACGCCAGGGTTACTGTGCAGGTGGAGCGGGTACCCGTCCATCAGGTCGATTGCCGTCGTCTGGGTGAGCTGAAGGGTCGCGACGTTATTCTTTTTGACGCACCGCGACCATGAAGATCGCCCCCCGGTTCCTGGCCTTCGGACCCATCGCCTGTTCGTACGCTGAGAGCAGCTGGTCCGGGTTTAGCTCGCCGCGCCACGCCTCCTCACAGCGGCGCAAGTACCCCGCATAGGATTTTTGATCTTGGAGGGCTGCTGCCAAACCCGATGCCGCCAGGGCAGGGTAGGACGGGTCCTGCCTGATCCTCCCCAACAACTCGGGCAAGGTCTTGGGTGCCTCGGGCTGAGGCTGCAGCGGAGCCAGCTTAGACCGGGCCTCGGCTACCAGAATCGGGTCGCCCGTCGCCAGCCAGCGGAGCACCTGGTCGCGGGACGCCGCTGGCAGTGAGGCAAGCCGCGCCTGCTGCTCGGGCATCAGGTGGACTGAGACTGGCCCGGGGTCTGGTAAGGGCGCGGGCAGGGACCTGACCGGGGGCGTTTGAGGCGTAGGGCAGGCCGCTTGAGGCCCAAGCCCGACCTTGCGCAGTGGTCGGAACTGAGGTTCCTGAGGTGCCACGACCGGGGCTGGCATAGTAACCGGTAGCGCGGGCTGGGGGGGCTTAATGACTGGGGCAGGGGGGACCCGGGTGGGAACCTTAGCCTGGAGCGGGACCGCCGCGACCGGGGTGGGAAGATCCACAGGTGGTGGGGCCGGATCCGGTCGTGATCGTTCCGGGAGTGCGCATTCTTCTGTTCTCAATCCTTCTACGACTACGTTTCCTTTAGCGAGCGCCGGCGCTTGATCCCCCCACGCGCCGGCGCTGGCCCCCCCCCAGCGCCGGCGCGTGGGGGTGGGGGCCTGCGGGGGCCGCTCCCAATCGGGTTCACAGCAGGTTAGGTGGATCAGGCGGCCGGTGGGATTTTCCCGGGATGGTTGCCGACGGATGTAGCCGAGGTTCTCCAGGTAGCGTAGTGACCGCTGGACGGTCCCTGGGTGGCAATGGACCCGGTCAGCGATCGAGTTGTCGCAGGGCCAACAGCTGGTATCAGCTTTGGCGAAGTAGAAGAGAGCAGCCACCACCCGCACGTCGGTGGGCGAGAGCCTGGGGTCGGCGGCAATGTCGTGGGGGATGGCGGCGAAGGGGATGCTCGTCTTGGATTGGGTCCCCCGGGGCACACCTTCCCCCCATCCGGCCCGCAGGACCACGGCCGGCGTGGAGCACCGGGTTGTAGGGCAATTCACGGCTGCTTCCCCTGTTCCCCGGCACGGAGCCGGGCTTGGAACGCCGGGGCAGCTAGGATCGTCCGCAACTCGGCAACTCGACGGGCACGGTCTTCAGGCGAGAGTGGGCCAAAGCGTCGCTTTAGGGGAGCGTCGGAAGAGATTTCGGTGAAGGAATCGGACCGGCTCTTGCATTGGGCCAAGGGTTGGTTAGAATAGCGCACGTAGGAACCCCCTCCCCATAACAATGGGTTTGGATTCGCCTCGGCCGGTAGCTTGGTCGGCACGTCGGCCTTGGCAACAAGGGAATCAAACGAGCCCCCGAGATGGTTGGTACCCGTCTCGGGGGTTCGTGCGTTTATACAGCGCCGGGTTCTCACCCTCAATCCCCTAGCTGGGTTCGCTGGTTATACCCGATGAGAGGGTCGGGACCGACCAATGTACATTTAACCACTGGCTGCTCCCATTCTGTAATTCCTAGGTGTTGGAATGTAGCTCCGACACCACGTGGCACCGGCTCTCAGCCCGCACCCACCCACTCGGCCTCTGACCGACTGGTCTACTCTGGCTTGTTTATAATTGCATCGATTGTCGATATGACATCCTCGTGTCAGCGGGAGACGCTGGCCACGTCGCGGTGGATGTGGGATGCATATACCACGCTCAATCTGGGTTGCAGAAGTCCTTGTGGTTCCAGGGCAACATAGCTGTGCCGTGGCCACCGTAACCCGGGTCCTGGTTCCGCCTGCCACGGGGCCCCTGGGCGGCGTAGTACCAAATGGCAGCGCAGTCTACCCGGTAGGCCCGGGTGCGAACTGCACTGCCCAAATCTCCCTTGCTTCCCGAGGTCGAGCGTACTAGTCATCGCAAGCAGAGCGTTCCCATCGTCGGATCTTGCTCGAACCCCTCAACCAGCGAGTGGTTCTGCCTCAAGACGGCTTCGACCTGGGCCGTGGTGCAGTTGCCGATCAGCAACCAGAGCACCTTCGGCGGATGCCCGCGTACGACACCCATATCGTCGTAATCGGCATCCTTGGTCACGATCGCGTAGCCGTGATCCCGCGCGTACTCCCAGATGGCCTCATCGCTGGCGTGGTCCAAGCCGAGTGAGAGCACGTGGCTTGAGCCCGGATACAGGTCTGCCAACCAGTTCACCAGTTTGGGCGAAAGGTTCTGATCGAACAGCAGTTTCAAGTCGGCACCACCAGCATTCTCCGCTCTCGCTCCGCTGCGTAAGCCAAGCAGGCGTGGATGTCATCGGCCGTCAGGTACGGAAAGTCGTCCAGGATCTCCCTCTCTGACATGCCAGCCGCCAGGTACGAGAGGACGTCATAGACGGTGATGCGCATCCCTCGAACACATGGGCGACCGCCGCGCTTGGCCGGCTCCATGGTGATCATATCCCGCCACTGATCCGTCATGACGCTCTCGCTTTTGGAATGTAGGAGCCGGCCCCTGCTCAAGCAGCACCACGCACCACACGCGCGCCAATCCTCGAATAGGGGACTCTCTCATTGTAACGATCTGACTGGGGTTGGTGCTCGCTCCGATAAACTGGTGGATCGGTGTAGGCATTCCACCCCAGCAAGGAAAGAATCTCCCGAAGGACTCAGACCATGTCCAGGTTATCGGTATCATCACTATAATTTAAAATATTTAAATATAATTTTAATTAATCATTAGAAGTGGCACACCTGGACGCTAGCGCTCTCTCCCTACCATAATTATGTAAGGGTCAGCATACATCGGGCTGAGCTGGTCCATAACTCAATCTCGCTGCTTGTGCTCTGGTATTTGACGGTCGAAGATAAAAGCCGCTATCAGTTACCGAACCAGCGTACGGGGCAAGCGAAAGCCAACCTCCGGTGTCGCAGGGCCATGTCCCTAATCCCGGGCTTCAGAAGCCGATGGAATCCCATTCTTCGTGACCTTTATCAGTTCTGCTATGTAGCGTTCCTTATCACCCACGAATGGGCGGAGTTTTCGGGCTATCTCGAAAGGCCATAGGACAACGCTCACGATGTCTTGATCCCGATCCTTAAGAGTTGGAAGGTCGCTCTTGAGTCCCTTGATGAGCACGGTGAATTCCTCGTCCGTGGGTAGGTGGCGGGGATTGGTGAGGTTGTTCACGATGTGTCCACTCACTTTGGGAAGGCTCTCGAAACCAGGTTCGGATAGGGCCGTCACGATCGCCGCTACGTACGCCTTGAGGGCGTCTCCCTTTGCTCTCAGATCCCTTCGCCATTCATAGTCACCGACCCAAAGGTGGAGGTCGATGAGGACATCGGAGAGACGATGCTTTTGGGCGATCCGATGAGCTTCGCTGAAGATGGTGCCGGCCTTCTCCTCGTTGCCAAGTAAGAGCTCAACGCGAAGCAGGTCGGATAGCAGTCTGACTCGAAGCTTTGGGTTAAGCTTCTGGGCGAGCGCGACCTCGAGCTCACGCGCGGCCACGTCGTACTGATTTTCGCTTTCGTAAAGACCGGCCAGGTTTGCGGAGCAGCATGCAATATAATCCGCATTACCGCAGCTTTGGGCGAACGATCTCGCTGTTTTCCAATTCCTTCTCGCTGCCTCCCGGTGGCCGTTTTCGAGGTATAAACCGGCGAGGACGTCATAACAGACATGGGGATCGATTATCGTACTGAATTCAGACTCGTAGGCTCCCAGCAGCCCCAGAGCCTGCTTCGAGTTGCCCATTGTCTCCAAAAGACTCGCGTAATTAACGGCAATCTCTGCCTCAGAATCTTTCACGCCGCGCTTCTTTGCAATGGCATGTCCGTTTCGATAGTGCGTCTCCGCCTCCTTCAATCGATGCTGATGCCAGGCAAGGTTTCCTAGCGCCTCTTGGGCCATTACGTATTCCCGCCAATGCTCGCGGCGTTCCGCTTCCGCGGTACACTTGCGCAGGATAGTTCCGGCCGCTCTGCATTCGCCACGTTCTTGGAGAGCGATCCCGCGGTTGACCATCGTGCCGAGGGCATCCTTATAGTCACCGGCAGTTCGAGACATCTCCTCCGACTCTCGGAGAGTTTTGGTCGCTTCATCGCAGCGTCCGAGTCTCCAGTACGCCTGGCCGAGGTTATTGAGCGATGTTCGAAGTTGGGTTGGCAGCTTGCGTTTCCTGGCAAATTCAACTGCTCGCTTATGAATCGGTATTGTCTGCTCGGCTCGACCTAATCTCTGAAGTGCTAACCCTCGTTCGTCGATGGATTTGACCAACTCTCCATAAAGCCCGTGTGATAAGGCAAGCTTCTCAACCTCTTTGAGCGTCTCGATCGCCTTGTCGTAGAAGCCAGCGCGCCAACGGCACACGTAGACCTTAAAATGGTGCGAGACGAGGCTTTCAGGCTTGTGGCCGCCTTTCTCGTAGCAGCGTACAGCCGCCGAGAACATTGCCTCGGCCTCAGCCATGTCGTCAGCGCGAACGTAAGCATCACCAGCCAGGTCCCATAATTGACCCGCAGCAGACCAGCTCTCTCGCTTCTCTTCCAGGGCTGCATGCCCGGCAACCTTCTCAGGCATGGCGGGTGTAAAAGTCCCATCCTGGAAGGATGCCATCATTCCAACGAGGGCCTTCACCACCCATTCCGTGTAGTTGAGTCTTCTTGCGAGTTGGAGAGCCTGTTTAAGGTTCACTCGTCCCTCGTCAACCCGCCCTTGAAATATCTGCACGATCCCCAACCCGTGATAGGCAGTGAGCTTGCTCTCGTCGTGTTTGGCAGTGCTCGAAGAGCTAAGCAGTTCGTTAAACTCGCTCTCAATCTCAGAAAATCGCCCCAACGCATGGTACGCGCGGGCAACACCCTGAATCGCGAGCAGTCTAAGGTCGATGTGTTCATCATCCTCTGCCAGGCGGCGAGCTCTCTTATATGCTTTGAGGGCATTGCTGTACTACACGAGGTCGGCGTAGACGTTTCCAATGTTGTATGCGGACTTCGCCTGGTTGTAAGTCTCGCCTTGCTCTGCCCAAAACGCCTCAGATTGGGCGAAGTGGCCGAGAGCCTCACGAAAGTTCCCACGATTCGCCTTGATGGACCCAAGTTGTGCGGAAGATAGCGCTAAACCGTAATCATCCTTCGCCTTCTTCTTCCACTGGATGTTTTGCGTTATCAACTCTACGGCGTCGTCGGGCTCGTCCTCTCTCATTCGCAACTGTGCGAGGTTTGCAAGGGCTCGACCGACAAGCGAAGAGTATTCGTTGGCCTTCCCATGGTCGATGGCTCTCTGGAACGCGCCTGCGGCCTTTGTGGTGTCTCCGGACAGGTCAAGAGCCACCCCGGAGTTGATAAAATACTGGCCAATCCAGTAATTATCCTTTGCTTTGAGACTCTCATTCCGAACTCGTTTGAACCACGCGAGCGCCTTCCCGTACTGGTCAGCCTGTGTTGAGCAGATGGCCAAGGCGTGAAAGAGGCGGATTCTCGTACCTGGCCTCAGCCGATGATTGAGCCGTTCCCCGGCGAACTTCTCAAGGCAGGCAAGGTACGTTTGATTCCAGTGGCCGTGAAGACCGTTGTTTGCAACATCAGTGAGTAGAAAGACGGCGTCGTCCCATCGCTGCTCACTCATGTAATGTGGCGCGAGATACAAGGCGATATCCGAGTAATCCTTGAGTTCTTCAAGCCGTTTCACCCATAAGTCGCTGCAGAGTTTTCTCTCTACCTCGTCAGCATTGATAGCTTTCTTAGCCTCCGACGAAGGGAAGAGCAGGCTTGTTGAGATTCGAACGAGGCCGTACTTGGTCAGCGTCCGGCAGTGGGTCGACCAGTCAGTGTCTGGGAAGAGGTTTTTGTAGAGTCTAAGGGGCAGAGGAAGCCGGGAGACCACGAGGAGTCCAAGGACGCGCTTGGTTTCAGTGCTCAGGATCGCAACCTTGCAGGGAGACTTAGATGATGGGTTCCGCCTCCGCGATCTCACTGTTGGATGCAAATCCGCCTTGATCTTAGCCTCGAACTCAGCCGCTATCTGGTCGATGGTGAGGTCCTTCAGAGATAAGTAGCACTGGTCATCGTGAAGCCCAAAGATCCGCGAATCATCGACACGGATGGGCAGGATGAATTCACTTGGCCGCTTGCGCTGCTCACGCTTCGCGGATTCGAACTCGAACAGAGGCCAGTCTTTCTTGGCGTAGTGTTCGGAAATAATGGGGATGACATAGCGAGATCGTGGACCGTAGATTTCCTCAAAGACACGTCGGTCCTTGTCCCATAATCGGGCGCGTTCATTCTCATCAAAGAAGACGAAATAGCCCTTAGCTCTGAGCAGTTCAGAAAGGGCCTTTGCCACGCCTCGGTCTTCACCGGCGAATGAAAGTGCTACGTCAAAGTCGTATCCACCTGTCCGTTGACGTGACATTGCTCTGTGCCGCCAGGATCAATCGATTGGTCATTCGCTCGCAAAGCTTCGTTTGCGCATCCCGTGGTTGCGTCTAAACAGTAGTCAATGGTTCCTTGCAATTAATTGCAGAGATTGGGCACATCAAACAGCTGCATTGTGATGACGATCTCTCGGCCGGGCCTTGAAAGTTCAACCGGTGCAAGAACCGTCTGCTCTTCGATGAAGGGACCTGGAAGGCGCTCCTCCAGAATCTTGGTTGGGGAGCTCGTCTGCCAACGTCTCTAGGATGGTTCTTGAATGAGAAAGCACTTCAGAGCCTCTTCGACAACGGCTTCCTCGTTCAGGAACTCGCCGTTGTCGACCTTCTTTCGAAAAAGCCGTTGAAGATCGTCTGTGAGAGTGATGTTAATCATGGTGAGTCCTGCCAACCGTTGGGGCTTCGGATAGCCCCTATGTGATCCTATCTCCTAGGTTACCTCAGAAGGCTCTATCGTGGCAAAATCTGCCCTCTTGCCCGGTTGGACTATGCCACGGGTTCACTCGCTTTCATGCCCTGTCATGCGGATCTGGATTCGCCGCGCCGCCACTTCGGCATCTTCCTCCTTGCGCACGAAGTAGACCTCAGTCGTCCGGATATCAGCGTGCCCGGCGAACTCCCGCACCTCGTGCATCGTTGCCCCATTTCGGATGGCGTCGTTGATCGCCGTCTTGCGCAGCGAGTGGATGCCAATACCCCGGCCACCAAGCCGGTCAGGGTCGATTCCGGCCGCCTGACAATACTTCTTCACCAGCCACCAGGGGGGTTTTGCGGTCCAGGTGCCGCCGGATGAGCTGCGTCACGTCCGGGGTCATCGGCCGGAACAACGGGCCTTCCTTGTCGTCCTGGATGCCGGCCCGCTGGACATAGGCCAGGACGGGCCGGGTGGGTCCCGCGGGGTTCATCGGCCCGCCGGAGCCCCTCGCCCCAGGGGACCGGGACGCGAGGTACAGGGCGGAGCCGATCCCGAGTAGCAGCGTCCAGGCGTTGATGACGACCTCACCCCACATCGCGGCGGAGCGCGGGAGCAGCCGGTAGAGGCCATTCTGCAGGTTGAACATGATGTCAAGCAAGGCGAGATAGATCAGGGAGCCGGACGCCAAGGCCGCGAACAGCTCGCCGGAAGGCTGCCCCCCGAGGAGGCCGACGGCCGCTGCGAGGCAGCAGACGGCAATCCAGCCGTCGGCGATTGGGAAGGCCTTTTCGAACCGGATGTACCAGTCCTCCTCGATAGCATGAACCGCCCCGCGGGTGAAGAAGTCGACCCAGTAGGCGGTCATCCCGACGGCGGTGGCGATCAGAAGGGCGGCCAAGAGCGTCCTCATGGTTTAGGCTCCGTTCGGGGACGGGCCGGCCGGCGCCGGGTCACCGGGCCAGGCTCCGGGCGTGTACATCGCGGCCATCCTTGCCGGGTTCTTGATGCCCTGCGACTCCATCCATTTCTCGGCTTGGCGGACCAGCTCATCGTCATGGACCAGCCGGCCGAGTCGGTGTCGGATGGCCGCGGCGTGCAGCGCCATGTTGGCCTTGTCCGGACGGAACGCAACGATGGCGTCGCGGAGCCGGGAGGCGGCCTGCATCTCATCACCGCGGGTGACCGCGACCCCGGCCTCGATCAGCAGGGCGAGCGCCGTCGACCGCTCGTTCCGCTCGCGGTGCAGACGTCGCGCGTCGCGGGCGGCGCTGTCGAGGAAGAAGCGGGGGTCGTTCTTCACCGACGCCAGCGCGCTCATGGCCCGGAGGGAGATCCGCTCGATGCGCACCTGCTGCACCTGGTCCAGTTGCGACTTCTTGTACTCGGGCCGGCGATCGGCGATGTAATCCCAGGCGTCCCGGCCTCGGCCGGTGTACAGGTCGATCAGCACCCGGGCGATGAAGCAATTGTGATGCTGGATGTGGTAGCCGCGGTTGGTCCAGAGGCTCTCGACCTCGCGCAGCGCCTCCCGTGCGCCGTCGGCGTCGTCGGCCCGGAGCCGAACGACCGCCGTGGGGTAACTGCGGAGGATCGCCTCGCCGTAGAGGTCCTGCCTGCCCCGGACCTCGTCGAGGAGCTGATCGGAGCACCTCCGGCCGAGCTCGTTGAGGTCGCCGAGATACATCAGGGCCCAGAGCGAGAAGATCCGCGCGGTGCCCTGCTCCCAGGCGACGCCAGTGCTGCGGCACTTGCTGAAGATCGCGTCGGCCTGGTCGCAGAGCCGGATGGCGTCGCGCCAATCCCCGTCGAGATAGGCGGCGATCCCGCGCGCGAGCTTGAACGTGCCAAACGCATGGGTCCGGAGTGGGCGGGCCTTGACGTGCCTGGCCCACTCCACGGCATGGATCAGGAACTGCTTGGTGCGGGGTGCCATCCTCCGGGCGTTGCAGACGGCGAGCTGGGTGGCCGCCGAGGCCAGGGAGCGAGCGACCCGGTAGGGCTCGCGGACTCGCAGCGCTAGCAGCAGGGTCCGCGCCTGGAACTCGGCCCCTTTGATCGGGTCGATGACGCTGAGGGCGATGGCCGCCCAGCAGATGTCGATGCGGATCAGGTCGCTGTGCGCGGCATCGTCCGGGTCCACCGGGTTGTGGAAGTCGGTCCGGTAGAACCGGAGGCGGAAGCGGTGCAGGAGCAGCAACGCAAGGGCGCCGCGGGCCGTCTTCGGCAGTCCCATGGATGCCGAGTGGAGGACGTCGCTGAACACCTTCAGGCCATCGTCCACATAGCCGCTGATCAGCCATTGATCGGCGGCCCGCGTCCGCAATTCGAGCGAGGCGATATCGTCGCCCTCGCCCGCCAGCTTCTCGTATTGCTCGGCGGTGGCGGCCCGGCCGTCGTGGGCAAGGGCCTCCGCCAGCTCGGTCCGGAGTTCGCGCTGGACCCCCTTGTGGGGCGTGAGCCGGAGGGCCGCCCGGTAGAGGCGGACCGCCTCGTCAAAGGCCAGGCCATCCCTGGCGGCCCTGGCGGCCCTCGCGAACCACTCGCCGGCCCGGCGCGGTTCCCCGGCCCGGAGGTGGTAGCTCGCCTTGGCCGCCGGCTCATGATCGTGCTCCGAGGACTCGACCGCATCAGCCAGCCGGCCGTAGAGGGCACGCCGCTCCCGGCGGGAGAGGTTGAGGAGAACCGCCGCTCGATAGCTGTCGTGGTAGACCTCCAGCATCTCCTGCCCAGGCCGGCCCGGTGCGTCGGTCGAGAGGATCGCGCGATTCTTCCGCAGGGTCATCGCCGCCCGCCGCCCCGCCTCGTCGGTCAGCCCGGCGGCGCGGTAGGCGTCGTCCGGCCAGATGGGCCGCTCGGCGATCGCGACCACCAAGAGCAAGCTGCGGGCCTCCGCCGACAGCCGGCTCACGCGCGCCCACAGGGCAGCGGCCAGCGTCACCTCCCCCGCGAGATGCTCGCCTGACTGGAAGTCCTCCACGAGTACTTCGATGAATAGTGGCAGGCCCCGCGATTGGCGGGCGATCCACTCGGCCTTGGCCTGCCTCGCCGCAAGCTCTTCGTCCTTGGCTTCGCCGTGGCCGTCCTGATTGAGCCATTTCAAGGCGAGGTCGTGGGCATCGTCCGTGCTGAGCGGCTTAAGCTTTAGCATGTGCAGCTCGAGCGCGGGGTTCGCCCGCTGCTGGGCGAGGAGGTGCTCCAGGAACGACGACGCCCGGTCGTTTGATCGGAAGCAGCCCACCAGGATCAGGGGCGGCGGATCGGGGGGGCGGAGTACCTCCTCCAGCAGGGCCGCACTATCGAGGTCCCCCCACTGGAGGTCATCGATCGCCAGGACCAGGGGGGTACCGTTGCGGCGGAGCGGGGTCGCGAGCCGCTCCAGGACGTCGCGGAGAGCTGTGAAGCCACTCAGCCTTTGCTGCGGGTTCGACGTCGTGTCGCCCGGTCTCGTCAGGGCGACCCTCGACGATCGGGCCCCTGGCGACATCGCCCGGTCTCGCTCCGCCGCCGACCGCACCTCCGCGATTCGATTGAAGCTCTCGAAGATCCGGACCAGCGACGCGGCGTCGCGCGGGATCAGCGCATTGCGGGCATCCGGGCCCAGAGTCCCCCAATACCGGCGGAGGCGGCCGATCACGACGTCGAGGGCCTTGTAGTGCCCCGACTCTTGCCGGTAGCACTTCCCCTGTAGCACCACCGCCTTGCCCCGATCTATCAGCTCGCGGAGGAAATGCTCGATCAGGACGGTCTTCCCGACCGCGGACTCCCCTTGCACGTAGATCACGCCGGCGCGGCTGCTCCGCGCGATCTCCGCGAACGTCGCCCTTAGCTTCTTGAGCGCGTCGCCGTGAGCGACCGAGGGGACGGGCTTCGGCTGGGTGCGTCGGGGCGCCTGACCCTGAAGTCGATCGATCTCGGCGACCAACTCGTCACCGGTGAGTCGTTCTTGCGGCTCGATGCACATCAGCCGCGCGGCGAGCTCGGCGAGCTTCGACCGGATTCGCCCCAGCGGCTCGGTCGGCCACGCCAGGGCGTTGAATGCCTCGTCGAGCATCACCCCCACGCTGAACCAGTCGCTGGCCGCCGCCGGCGGTCGGCGCTGCTAGATTTCGGGCGCCGC
This sequence comes from Isosphaeraceae bacterium, assembly GCA_052146555.1. Classification (GTDB taxonomy): domain Bacteria; phylum Planctomycetota; class Planctomycetia; order Isosphaerales; family Isosphaeraceae; genus Aquisphaera. The sequence goes on along the minus strand of JBKQMU010000189.1, from coordinate 1,864 downwards.
ATACTTGCCGCTCCCGCCGACGAAGTCGGTGCCTTGACCGGGCCACGGTCGCTGGTCGATCGCCAGACCGAAGTCGAGGATCACGACCCGGCCCTCGAGGGTAACCAGCACGTTGCTCGGCTTGATGTCGCGGTGGACCTTGCCCGCACCGTGCAGCGCCATAAGACCGTCGGCGAGCTGCCGCGTCGCCTTGAGGAGCCGCTCCCATCGCGCCGGGCCCCGTTCGACGTACTCCAGGAAATTGCAGCCGTCGACGTACTCCATCGTGAAGAAGGGGATCAGCCCGTCATAGAATAGCTCGTACAGCTTCACCAGGTTGGGGTGGTCCTGTTCTGCCAGCGAGCGGAATTCGGCCTTGAACCAGTCCACCTGCTCAATCGGGCTATCCGGGTACAAAGCCTTGATGGCCACGAGTTCCTTCGTCTTGAGGTCGCGTGCAAGATACACGATCCCCATGCTGCCGCCGCCGATCTTCGAGATCACCTCGAAGTTCGGGAACCGCGGGAGGCCGTCGTCCTCGGGGCCGGTCAGCGTGCTGTCCATCACGGCCTCGAACTCGAGATACTCGCGCAACCGGGTGACGATCGTTTCCGGCAGCGCCGCCCGGTACGCCTCCCACCGCGGCGGCTTCCCTTCAGCCGCCAGCAGGTCGATCTCCTTCAAGATCAGCTCCAAGAGCGCGTCGGGATCCTCCAACAGGCTGGGGTGGGACGCAAGGTATTCCTCCAGGAAGACTCGGCCCCCGTCGGCCCAGCGCCGTTCCATGTCGTCCTGCAAGCGGTCGATGAGTCGGCGCTCATGGAGCACGGTCCACCTCAGAGATTCTCGCCGAACTTCTCACGAAGGTACTTCTTCGACCGATGGTACCGGGTATCCACGGCCTCTACGCTGAGGCCGAGGATTCTACCGATCTCTTTGCTTGTCCGGCCCTCATTCTTCATTTTTATGATAGCCCAGTCGATCGGGGTCATCGCGCCCTGCAGTTCCGCGATGCTCTCTCGCCGGGAAAGGACTCGACTCGGCGTCTCGGTGGGGGCGGTCAGGCCCTCCAGGATTGTATCGTCGACGAACTGCGGGGCGCGCTGACGCTTGCGCCATATATCAATGAGCATGTGGTAGGCGACTCTATTCATCCAGGCTTTGATCTGTGCGACCTCCCAATCCTCGAGAGGCTGACCCTGGATCATCTTGGGGAACTTAATCCAGAATTCCTGGTAGACATCCGTCGCATCGCGCTTGAGGCGGCGACGGAAGTAGAGCTTGAAGTCCGAGCCGTGACGGCGGATGATTTCGCCGATCACCTCCTTGTTCCCTTCCTTCATGCTCCGAATCAGCGATTTCAGATCTTGGGTGTCGTCCATCGGTGCCCTCCCTGCGGGATCGTATCTCTCGGAATAGCTCCATCCGCAATTCATTGCATCTGTGCCTGTATGTCTGGTTGGCGATTCTGCGTGTCGGGCGCAGGATCGCCCCTACCCAGATAAACGTCAGAGGCGATCCGTCCTTACAAGTTCACCCCATTTTTTTCTCCGAACGGGGATCTACTGCCACAAACGGTTTTGCTATGGACGCTTGCGGCCATGCAAGGTTTCGCCCCGGGATTTCGTCCTTACTTCCGATCGCGGGAGATCATTAGCGGCAATCGTGTTCGGCATCAGATTTGCGCGATATACCTTCCCGGGTTGATCTTGCCGTCAAGCAGGCAGGGCGTCCGGGATGGCCAAACGTAAAGCAAAGGTAAAGCTTCGCCGAACCCGTTTTTGGGCCCATTTGCTCTATGATCGCATAGTCCATTCTGGGTACAAGCGTCCTTGTCATGGACGACACGCTTGTTCTCCCAGTTCCAGCCTCCGAGTTGGCTGAT
>JBKQMU010000188.1:0-5444 GCA_052146555.1 Isosphaeraceae bacterium | reverse complement strand
TCGTAGAAGACGACGCCCAAGCTAAAGATGTCCGATCGCCCATCAACGAGGTGTCCCTCACCTCGGGCTTGTTCGGGCGACATGAAGGCCGGTGTTCCCGCTAACCCAGCGCTCTTGCCGAAGTCCTCGTCCTTGAGAGCAAGCCCGAAGTCTGCCACACAGGGTCTACCGGATGCGTCGATGAGAATGTTGGCGGGTTTGATGTCCCGGTGGACCAGCCCTCGGGTGTGGGCGTAATGAAGGTCACTTCTCAATAACCCGGTGGAAATTGGTCTTCCCGAGAATCGCGTTTAATGCTTTTTCTTTGGGCATGGAACGGAAGCCCGACACACAGACGGTTTGCGGCGTCGAGATTCTGCCGGAGCAACGGACTCCGCTGGTGGAAGCGTTGTTGGGCGTCATTGATCAACTGCAGGCGACGGTCCAACAACTGCAAACGCGAGTCGACCAACTCGAAGACGAGGTCCGGCGGCTCAAGGGATTGCCGGATCCTCCGAAACGCAAGCCGAGTCCCAGCCCGCTCAATGACCCCAGCGGCCCGCCATCGGCGTCCGCCCAGAAGAAGAAGCCGAACACGCCTGACGGAAAACGGCCCGGCTCCGCCAAACGCTCCAAGACACGAGAGCTGGTCATTCATCACGATGAGCCGCTGTTGCTCGACGATTTACCAGAGGGCACGAAGTTCCTCGGCTATCAGGATTTCACCGTCCAGGACTTGCGCGTCGAGCCGGACAACACGCGGTATCGCCGCGGACGCTACCAACTGCCGGACGGGACGATCATCACTGCCCCCTTGCCGCAGCACGTCAAGTCGCATTTCGGTCCGATGCTCAGGCAATATGTGCTCTACCAGCATTTTCACAACCACGTCACCCAGCCGCTGCTGCACGAGGAACTGCTGGAACTGGGAGTGGACATCTCGGCCGGGCAGGTCAATCGCCTGCTCACCGAAGGGCATGATGCGTTCCACCAGGAAAAAGAGTCGCTGTTGCCGGCTGCCCGCGAGGTCTCGGCGTGTCTGCACACCGACGACACCTCCGCCAAGCACCGGGGCAAAAACGGGCATACGCTGCACATCGGCAACGACTTGTTCGCCACGTTTTTCACGACCGAAACCAAGAGCCGAGTCAACTTCCTGAAGATCCTGCTCACGCCTCATCAAGGCTACCTGTTCAATGGAGACGCCTTGTTCTACCTGGAATGCTTCGAGGCCCCCAAGAAACTCCTCGCGCAACTGAACTCCGCCACAGGCGTGCTCTACGAGGATGACGCCTCGTGGGAGGCGCAGCTCGATGCCTGGGGAATCACGTCGGCGGAACAGCGACGGCTGGTGACTGAGGGGGCCCTGTGGGCCAACTTGCTCGCGCACGACCTCTACAACGACCTAGTGTTCGTCAGCGACGATGCCGCCCAGTTCAAGCTCCTCGCGTTCCTGCACTCGCTGTGCTGGGTGCACATGGAGCGGCACGTTGCGCGGCTGATCCCGCTCACCGACGCCGAGCGTGCCGCATACGAAGCGGCGCGGGACGCGATCTGGGAATACTACCAGCGACTGAAGGCCTATCGTGAGTCGCCGACGCCAAAGGATCGGGCGCGCCTGGAAACCGACTTCGACCGGCTGTTCCTGAAGGAGACGGGATGGCCGGAACTGAACGAAGAGTTGCGGAAGATTCACGGCAAGAAGTCGGAGTTGCTGTTGGTCCTCGACCACCCGGAAATTCCGCTGCACAACAACCTGTCCGAGAACGATATCCGGCAGTACGTCAAGAAGCGGAAGATCAGCGCGGGCACGCGGAGTGACACGGGCCGACGGTGTCGGGACACCTTCCTGAGCCTGAAGACGACTTGCCGGAAGCTCGGCGTGACCTTCTGGCGTTATCTTCAGGATCGCATACGCGATCTTCACGAGATCCCTCCCCTGGCCGACCTGATCCGACAAAAGGCCAGGGAACCCGCCAGCGTCTGACCTCATACCTGCTCTGTCCGCTCTTTCCCGCGGCGACCGCCCGCGAACGTCCCCCTGCGCGCATCCCAAACCACCGGGTTTTTGAGAACTCACCGCCAACCTCAGACCCCGCAGTCCATGCACCCTTCCCGCTCGTCTCATCATCTTACGCTGAGGCTGAGTCCAATCTGTTGCCGCGCGGGGATTCGGAGCCAGTTTCGAGCGAAATGACGGAGCCACTTGAGCTCGGCGAGCGAGGTGCATACGTCGGGCGCGAACGCCGGTGCAGCTCGGCACGCTCTTAAGTGCGCGGAGTGAGTTCGAACCTGGAATGTGGCGTGGTCGAACGTGGCGCGGACGGGCCGGCCAGGCGTTCATGCTCGGCGAGCCAGGCGTGGCGGACGGGACCACCGCCAATTCGCTCTTCGCGAGCTACCGCGGACCGCGACAGGATGGCCAGGTCGTCAAGACGAAGTTCCTCGCAGGGAACTGCTTGCGGATCCCGGACCAGGGCCTGGGGCCAACGCGAGCCCCCTCACGATCGAACCGGCCGCTTGAAAAAAGAGCCCGGCACGATGGCCGGGCTCGCTCAAGGGTGGGCTGGACATCCCTTCCACTCACGCCAGACGCAACTCACTTCGCGCGGAACACCCGCTCCGGACGCTCTCGCGTCACGTTTGGTCACGCACTGGGCGGATCGGGATCAGGATCGGAATCCTTGTCTCTCATCCGATAGCTGTCTCCTTTAATGACAATTACCTCCCCGTGATGCATCAGCCGGTCGATCAAGGCCGTGGCCAGGGTGTTGTCCGCGTTACACAGGGCGCCCCATTCCCGGAAAGGTCGATTCGTGGTCAACACGATCGATCCGGATTCATAACGGGCAGCGACCACCTGGAACAACAGATCGGCCCCGCGCTTGTCGATCGGCAGATAGCCCAGCTCATCGAGGAGGAGAAGGGTGGGACGGACATAAACTCTGAGTGCTTTGCCCAGCGATCCGTTGATCTGGGCCGTTGTGAGGTGATTGAGCATATCTACCACTCGCGTATAGCGAAGTGAATAGCCACGCTCACACGCCGTGTAACCCAACGCAGTAAGCAGATGCGATTTTCCCATTCCAGTCGGCCCCAAGAGCACGGCGCAGCCATGCCGCTGGATGAAGTCGCAATCGAACAGCCGCAGGATCTTCTCCTTGGGAATCCGCTTGGGGAAGTTGAAATCGTACTCGGCCAAGGTCTTCTGCTTGGGGAGGCGTGCTGCGCGCAGCCGCCGCTGGAGGGCTCGCTGCTGGCGGGCTGTCTGCTCCAGGCCGATCAGCGTGGCCAGTACCTCCAACATGGAACTGCCCTTGCGGGCCGCCTCATCCAGCACCTCGCGGTAGTTCTTGGCGATCTCCGGAAGTTTCAACTCGGCCAGGTCGCGGTCCAGCCGTGCTTGGATATTGTCGTCACGTCGTGCCATGAGAGTTCTCCTCGGTGTCCGTGTAGAGCCGGTCGTAAATGGCGGGATCGGCGGGCTCCAATTCGATCTCGTCGATCAATTCGCGCCGCCTGGGAGTGGGTAGAGTGGGCGTGGGAAGCTGCCGCCGCCGGCGTTCTGCCAACAGCAGATTCTCGACATACGCAGCGTCGTAGGTCGCCAGTTCCAAAGCTCGGGAGATGGCGGCAAGCACCTCCGCCGTGCCGTAGAGTCGTGCCAGGCCCAGCAAGCGACGGAGGTGGACGCTGGTCTTCACCGGCTGACTGTTGAGGTGGAGGTGGAACTGGCGAGCCTCGGGTCCCAAAGTATCGAACTGCTGTTCCAGCGCGGAGACCCGTGATCGCCGGCGCAGCGCAAGGGCAGCGAGGCGGTCCTCCGGCAACACGATTAACTGGCCCCGTTGGTAGCAGCGGACATGCTTGGCCACCACTTGTCCTTCGTGCAGCACGCGGAGCTTGTCACGGCTGGCACGAATCGTGACTGGCTGGCGCACGAACCGCGGCGGTGTCGAGTAGCGGTTACCGTCGAACTCGATGCGCGCCTGAGTGTTGACGACTGCGGGCACGACCTCGTCGGTGTCAAAGGGGATCACCGGCAGCGCGCGGAGCAGCGAGCGCTCGCGCTGGAAACGGTCCACTGGCCGCTCTCGAGTCGTCTCGTGAACCCGGATGTTGGCCACCTGGTCGCGCCATAAAGGCGCCAAGGCCAGGTAATCCTCGAAGCGGGTCAGTTGCTCACCGCGTCCAGCCAAGGCGTTGTGCTTGACGTACCGCACGCCTACCTCGACGATCCCCTTCGATTCCGGGTCGCGCCGCTCGCAGGCGATGGGCTGCAGGCGGAAGTAGCCGCACAGCGCCAAGAAGTCGGGATGGAAACAAGCACTGCGGCCCGATCCGTTCAGCACGGCCGCTTTCAGATTGTCGAAGATGATGGCGCGAGGACTGCCACTGAAGAACTCGAGGGCATGCACCAAGCTGCGGTAGAACTCCGCCTTGCTCTGCGAAAGCGTGAACTCGATGAACATCAGCCGGCTATAGCAGAGCACGGCCACGAACACCGAGACCTTGCGCGTCGTGGCACCAATCTGCACGCGGCCACATTCGCCCCAATCGACCTGCATCGCCTGGGCGGGCTCGTAATGGACTTCCTGGTAGACGCGACCTCGTGTCGGACGGATCTGCCGTAAGTAACGGCGGAGCGTGCAGGCGCTGCCGGCATAGCCTTCTGGACCGCCAGCGATCTCCTCGCGGAGGCGTACTGCCGAGAGATCGGGATACTTGGCCAGTAGTGCATCGATCTTGGCCCGGTGCGGGTCCAGGAGGCTGGTGCGGCGCGAAGCCTGGCGCGCGGGGGGTTGATCCAACGCGAGCGCTGCGGCCACAGTGTGCCGCGAACAGTGAAGTCGTCGCGAAATCGCCCAGCCGGAGAGCTTTTCGATCTCGGCCAGGCGGCGAATCTCTGCCCACAAGGCGACGTTCATGGCAAACTCCTTGCCTCCTGGGCACGTGCTGTCATGATGGCCTGGCGCAAGACCTCGCCCAGTGGTGTCGGACCTTGGCCAGGCTCGTACCGACGGGTCTGGCTGGGCGGCGGCAGAGAAAGCACCTGAATGAAGCGAACCTCATGGGCGATCAGATCGCGGGCCAGCAACTCGTCCCTGGCCTCGATCAAGGCCGGCAGGGGCATCCGCAGCAGGGCGGCCAGCGTGCCGTCGCCGTAGAACGACAGCCCGTGCTTGTCGGCCACGGCCGAAAGGAAGAAGTACAGCAGCACGGCATCGCGAGAGAGATACGCGGCGTGCTCGTGCACGAAGCGACGGTCCACCCAGGACCAGCCCTATTGTTCCGAAATTCGGTTGTGCCCTATCCGTAATGCAGACCACGGCTTGGGTTCGGCGAAATCGGCATTTCATATAGTCTAACACGCCGCGCGCCCGGCTCGTCCTACTTTTCTCGGCATTTTGCCGGTTGTGTCTCGCCCAGTTTGTTATACTATGTGATTAATTCCGCCAAGTCAT
>JBKQMU010000187.1:0-20460 GCA_052146555.1 Isosphaeraceae bacterium | reverse complement strand
CACCTTCTCCCCGCGGGGAGAAGGTGGCCGGCGTCGGACTGGGTGCTTCCGGTCTTGCCAGAAAGTGACGGCAGTCCAATCAATTCTGCGCCTACACCCCTTTAGCGCTTCCCAGTGCGGTCTTGATCGATTTGGAGGCGGCTTCCAGGGCGTCGGGGATTTTCTCGGGGTTCTTGCCGCCGGCTTGAGCCATGTCGGCACGGCCGCCGCCACCGCCGCCGACGAAGGGCGCAACCTGCTTGAGCCAGTTGCCGGCGTGCAGGCCCCGTTCGACCAGGTCGCGGGAAAGGCCAGCAACGAGCTGCACCTTGCCGTCGGCGGCCGAGATCAAGAGCACGGCCAGGCCCCGCTCAACCTTGCGGCGGAGGCCGTCGATCAGTACCCGCAGCTCGTCGGGCGATTGATTCTCGATCGCCTGGACGATGACCGCCACGCCACCGACATCTTGGGCCGCGGCCAGAAGATCGTCGGCGGAGACCTTGTCGCCTTTGTCCGCCTTGCGCTGGGAGACTTGCTTCTTGAGGGTTTTGATTTCCTCGAGAAGCGCGGCGACGCGGTCGCCAAGCTGGCTCTGGGGCACGCGCAAGGTGGTGGCGATCTGCGCCAGGATGTCCTCTTCCTGGCGCACCAGGTCGATGGCGGCCTGGCCGGTCAGCGCGGTGATGCGGCGGGTGCCCGCGGCGACCGACTCCTCGCCGATGATCTTGAAGAGCCCGACCTGGCCGACGTTGTTCAGATGCGTCCCTCCACATAGCTCCTTGGAAAAATCACCCATCTGGACGACGCGGACGACGTCCGGATATTTCTCGCCGAAGAGGGCCATGGCGCCCTTGGCCCTGGCCTCTTCGATGGGCATGCGCGACCAGGTGACTGCCGCGCCGGTCATCACTAAATTGCATACGGTTTTCTCGATCTGGTCGAGCCGCTCCTTGCCGACGGCCTCAGAGTTGGCGAAGTCGAACCGCAGGCGGTCGGGTTCAACCTTGCTGCCGGCTTGCTGGGCGTGCGTGCCCAAGTGCCGGTGCAGCGCGTGGTGCAAGAGGTGCGTCGCCGAGTGGGCGCGGCGGATGGCCTGCCGGCGCTGGGCATCGACAGTCGCCGTCACCTGGGCGCCTACGCCGAGCGTCCCCTCCGTGACCTTGCCTAAGTGCAAGACAAAGTCATGATCGCGACGGGTATCGTCGACGGCAAAGACGAACCCGGAACCGCGGATCGTGCCGACATCACCAATTTGGCCGCCGGCCTCGGCATAAAACGGGGTTCTGTCGAGTATCAGCGCGATCGGCGGTCCGGGCGTGGTGGAAGCGGTCGCGCTATTGGCAAGCTGTCCCTGTTCGAGGATTCCGATCACGCTGGCCTCGGCTTCGGTCGTTTCGTAGCCGAGAAACTCGGAGCCATGGTGATAGGCTTGCCGCAGCGCATCAAGCGGGCTGGCGGCGAAGACATCGGCAGCCTCGGTGGTGCCGCGGGCGATCTTGCGGGCCTCGTCCTGGGCTTCCTTGAAGCGGCCCATATCGACCCGCAGGTTCTGATCGGCGGCCAGACTCTCGGTGACCTCGATGGGAATGCCGTAGGTGTCATGCAGCTTGAAAGCCTCGCGGCCGTCGATCGTGTCGCTGCCGCCGGCCTTGGTGCGCTTGAACGTGTCGATGATCATCCGCATGCCGTTTTCCAGGTTGCGCAGGAACCGCTCTTCCTCTTCGCGGATGACTGTCTGGATGCGTGGTGCGCTGTCGGTGAGCTCCGGATAGCCCCCTTTCATCGCCTGCGCCACGATCGGCGGCAGCTTGTGCAGAAATGGCTCGCGCTGGCCCATCTGGTAAGCGTCGAGCACGGCCCGGCGGAGCAAGCGGCGGACGACGTAGCCCTGCTTCTCGGGCCCCGGTCGGACGTTCTCGTGAATGCAGAAGGTCAAAGCCCGCGCATGGTCAGCGGACCGTCGAATCCGGATGCCATCCAGGGTGTCGCAAACCTTGCCATAGTCGACGCTCAGAACTTCGGCCGCGGCGGCGACGATCGGCTGGAAGAGATCGATCTCGAAGTTGGAACGCACGCCCTGAAGCGCCGCGGCGGTCCGTTCCAGGCCCATGCCGGTATCGATGTTCTTCTGGGGCAAGGGTTCGAGCTGCCCGGGTCCGACCCGATTGAACTGGGTGAACACCAGGTTCCAGATCTCGACTTCCTCGATGCCGTCACCGTGGTAAAAGATCTCGGAGCAGGGGCCGCAAACGCCGTTGGGCCCGTGCGTCGGGGCGCCGGCGGGCCAGAAGTTGTCGTCTTCGCCCATCCGGGTGATCCGGTCGACCGGGACGCCAATTTCTTTGTGCCAGATGTTGAAGGCCTCGTCGTCGTCGATGTAGACCGTGAAGGTCAAGCGCTCGCGAGGAATCTTGAGCACGCCGGTGAGGAACTCCCAGGCCCAGGCAATCGCCTCGCGCTTGAAGTAGTCGCCGAAGCTGAAATTCCCCAGCATCTCGAAGAACGTCATGTGCCTGGGCGTTTTGCCCACATTCTCGATATCGCCGGTGCGAATGCACTTCTGGCAAGTCGTGGCGCGCTTGAAGCTGGGGTCGCCCAGGCCCATGAACTCCCGCTTGAACTGGTTCATGCCGGCCGGCGTGAACAGGACGGTGGGGTCCCTGGGAACCAGCACGTCACTGGGTCGCCTGATGCAGCCCTGAGAGGCAAAGTAATCGAGAAACGCTGCGCGAAGGTCGTCGGTTTTCATGGAATGACAAGCAAGGATGCTCAGAAAATCAAGGTTACCAGTGCTGATTCAAAACCTCGGTATGATAGGTCAGCCTTCTCGGACCAGGGTTCGCGCCTGACCACATTTCAAGGAAAGGGCAGCCGAGCCCGTCCGGTCCTGAGCCATTGTGCAGGACGCAAGCCCTGGGAGCAACCCGGGATCGGCCGGTTGGTCGGTCATTCCCCGACGGTGATCGCGCCCTGGTCGGTCTGGAGGATCACGGGTCCTTTGAGCCCGGCGACCGCCCGGGCGAACTGGGAGGGGTTGGCCACCGGCGTCTTCTCGACCTCGCGGATGACCTGAGACTTGCGGAACCCCGCCCGGCCTGCCGGCGAGTCCTCGAAGACCTCGGTAACAACGACCCCCGTGGGTGATTGCTGGAAAAACTCGGCTGCTTGCCGCTGGGCGCTGTAGATGCTGAGGTAGTCGACCCGCAGACCGCGCCAGGGGGGCGGCCGGTTGGTGGCGATCGTCTCGCTGTCAACGGGATACTTCGCCAGTACGACGTTCTTGATCAGTTCCTTGTCACCGCGCCGTATCTTCAGCCGCACCTGATCGCCCGGACCGTACGAGTTGATGGCCAAAATCAGGGTGTCGAAATCGATCACGGGGGTATCGTTGACGGCCAGGATCTCGTCATTGGCCTGAAGCTGGCCCTGATCGGCTGGGGAGTTGGGCGTGACCTCGGCGACACGATTCGAGCTGGGCTGATTGGGGCGGATGCCCAAGAGTCCATATTCGATTTCCTTGCCCTCCTTGAGCGTCGCCACGGCCCGGAGGCCGATCCGGTCCATCGGGATGGCGTAGCCGGCCATCGCGTCGAAGCCGACCGGGCTGGCGGCGGCGGTGGTCAGCCCGACCAGCTCGCCTTTCATGTTGACGACGGCCCCTCCGCTCATGCCCAGATTGAGCTTCGAATCCAGTTGGAGCAGGGTGGGATAATTGGTGAAGCTGAGCCTTCGCGGGAACATCAGCATCTGGTCGTACTCGGGAGAAACCCAGCGGGCGAGGTTGGAGAGGATGCCCCAGCTTGCCGAGGGTTTGCCATCCTGAGCGGCATTGAACGGATTGCCCAGCGCCACCAAGAACGACCCCTTGCGCAGGCGGGAGGCATCACCCATAGCGATCGGACGGAGCCGAGGCGCAGGGACGCCCGCGATGGCAACCGGAACGATCACGGCTAAGTCGCTGCGGGGATCGGCCGCCAAAATCTCGGCTTCGAACTGCTGCCGCCCGCCGGCTCGCACCATGAGCCAGCTCGCCCCTTTGACCACGTGAAAGGCGGTGAGAATCTGGCCCTCGTCGCCCACGACGACGCCCGAGCCGAAATCGAAGGAGATCGGGTCGGAGAGCTCGGGGTCGCGGACAAACCGCTGCAAAGGGACGCCGGAGTTAAAGCCGGCGGCCTGGGGCCTTGGCTTGCCCCGCACGGCCAGTGTTTCCTGGGGATTGTCGCCTTTTTTCCGATGAATGGCGACGACCGAGGGTTCGGCCCGCTCGATGGCAAGGGCGACGACGTTCTCAAGTGCCGAAACCAGATCCGCCGCCGCAGCCTCACGGCCAGACTGAGGCGCCGCGGGCGGATCGCCAGGCAAGAGAGGAGCCCCGGCCGGGAACGCGCCAGCGACCAGGACCCAGCCGAGCAAGAGGTGCAAAGTCATCGAAGATCCCTCGGTACGCGGCGGCGATCGACCACAAATCAATCATTTCCAGTTCCAGGCCGCGGGGCAACCCGAGAGTCCCGAGGCTCAGCGCAGGCCGCTTCGCGCCGCGGCCTGGTTGAGGCCTGGCTCTTTGAGAGCGAACCCAGGGCTGTTTCATTCATTCACTGCAAGTCAATATTGCCCTTTCTTTTATGACCCGTGCTTTGATGCCCCACCCGAAGACGGCCGGCGGCACACTCATGCGGAGGGTGGCCAACAGTGCCTGACCTTTTGCGCCCTCCCTACAACGCCGACGGCGATCGCACCAGCATGAGCGACAGCCTGGGTGGGCTGGTCAGCTACACCTACAATTCGCGCGGCCAGTTGGCCAATGAGACCCTCTCGGGCACGGGGATCACCCCCGAAGCCGTGGCCTACACCTACGACAACGCGTGGAACATGTCCGGCCTGGCGCGGTACTCGGACCTGGCGGAGACGACCGAGGTCGCGGCCACTTCGTACACGTACAACGGCAGCCAGATGACGGGGATCACCGACACGAATTCAAGCGGGACGACGCTGGTGTCGTACGGTTATACCTACGACGCCTTCGGCCGCGTGACCCAGGAGGCGCGGACCTGGAACGCGGGAACCTCGACCGACACGTTGACCTACGGCTATACAAACAACAACCAGCTTACGAGCGTCACGCACATCAACGGCTCATTCGCCAACGAGAGCTTCACCTGGGACGCCAACGGCAACCAGACGGGCAGCGGCTATACCACGAGCACCGGCAACAAGCAGACGGCCTCGCCTGGGTATACCTATACCTACGACGCCGACGGCAACATGATCACGGCGACCCAGACGTCGACAGGTGATGTCTGGACGTATACGTATGATTTCCGCAACCGGATGACGAGCGCCGTGGAGACGAACGCGTCGGGAACGATCCTGGCGCAGGTAAGCTACACCTACGATGCCCTGGACAACCGGATCGGGCGGAACGAGAATGGCGTGCAGACCTGGACGCTCTATGACGGCAGCACGCCGATCATGGACTTCACCGGCGCGGGCTCGTTGGCAACTCGGTATCTGAACGGCCCGGCCGGAGACCTGGCCAATACGGTGCTATCCCGCCAGTCGTCGGACGGCACGGTCTCGTGGTACCTGCCCGACCGGCTCGGGACGAACCGCGACCTGATCAACAACACGGGCTCGATCATCGACCACGTGGACGACAGCGCCTTCGGCACGGTGCTCGACGAGTCGAACCCGTCCAACGGCGACCGGATGATGGGCTTCGCGGGGCTCGAGCGGGATACGGTGACCGGGCTGAACCTGGCGGTGGAGCGGGTCCAGGATCCAGGGACTGGAAGGTGGACGAGTCAGGATCCGCTGGGGTTCGCGGCTGGTGATAACAACCTGTACAGGTACGGTAGCGGTGACCCTATCTCCAACACCGACTCGTCTGGTCTTCAGATTGACCTCACCCAACCCCTTCCCTTATTCCCTATTCCCTTTTTGCCGCCGCCGCCCACGCCCAGAATACCCCCAGGTGCGAGACAGCCAAGCCCACCCGACCTGTGCCACGGCCTTACCGATTATTTTATCCCCGGATGGCTCCAGGTTTCTCCTAAGTTTAAGCCTCAAGGGGGACCTTGGAATTGGATTCCAGAATATGATGATAACGATCCCAAGAATCCCTTTGCCCTACCAAATCCGGGCAAATATTATTACCCTGCGGATGCAATACATACACCCGCAGGCACGTTGAAAATCTGGGGCGGTACAACAGTCATCCTTGTTGGGAGCACACCTGACGGCAGACCGATTTTCTATCACAATGGCACGGTAGAGTGGTTTCCCACTCCTGGCGCAAGCCCCTTCGGCGACAATCCTAGTACGCCCGTAGAAGAACCTTGGGACCCCCACGCTAAGCCGACGGGCAATCTCCCGCCGACGCGGTTACCCGAGGATGATGGCGGTGACTGAGCAAGAGCCCTTATTTTCATAATAATGATCTGTGATAGCGTGGCTGCCTGGGATTGGACCGAGGTTTTGCCCGGAGGTCTGCCCCGCAGGCGGCGTCTACCGCTACCCGTCCTTCTAAATGGGATCGATGCGATGCGACTGTGGAAGGAACACCCTAGCGTCTGGCGTATGGCAGCCGCTGTCGCCATAGCCGCGATGATCGTTTCTTGCTCCGTGCAGGTGAGACATTCCAAATGCAGCCTATGGGACGTGTTTATTTATTGTATCGCTGCATTTGATAGTCGCACGTCGACAGTCTATGCAAAGGGGTACAATGAGACATCGTTTCGTTCCCTGCGAGTTGGGATGAGTGCCCGTCAGGTCGAGGAGATCATGGGGCCTCCATTGTGGCGAATTGCCGACAATTGGAAAGCTCCAGGAAACTTGGAGGACGAAGTGTGGTACTACACACGCGCGGGTAAACCATTTGGCAACTACTGGAGCCGCAAGGTCTGGTTTCGGGACGGCAAGGTTTACAAGATAGACGCATCGTTCTTAGTGGATTAGATTCCAGGGGGACACCGGGGGACACGAAAGGGAAGGGGAAGCAGGGTGGAAAGGTGACAGCCACCAAATCCGGAGACTTCGGATAATACAGGCAACTGTGACAAGCCTATGCTCCAGATTTGGTGGCTGTCACCTTTCACTCAGATTTGGTGGCTGTCACCTTTCACTTCCCACACGCGCTACGCCTATACCGAGCCGAACCAGGTGGCGACCAAAACCAGTCCCACCGGCGATGTCACGACGTATACCTATGACCCGTTAGGCAACCTCATCCAGACCGTGGACCCGGACGGCCACACGATCCAGTACGCGTACAATGCCGACGATCAGGTGACCTCCGAGACCTGAGGAAGGGTAAGGGGTCACTGCTCATTTTTTTCGAGAAATGGGTAAGATAGAGCATTATCTTCTGCGACTCGGTGGACTTCGGAGATTGGCTCATGCCTCGTCCAAGGCGGGTCACTCCTGCGGGATTCTGCTATCACGTCCTGAATCGCGGTAACGGCCGTGCCCAGGTCTTTCACAAGCCGGACGACTACGCGGCGTTCATGCGAATCATCGGCGAGGCATCGCTGTGCCGTCCGATGCGCGTGCTGGCTTATTGCCTGATGCCCAATCACTTTCACCTGGCCTTCTGGCCGGCCGGGGACGGCGACCTCCGCCGTTGGATGCACTGGCTGATGACGACCCATGTGCGGCGCTATCAGCGGCACTACCATTCCTCGGGTCACATCTGGCAAGGTCGTTACAAGTGCTTCCCGGTTCAGGAGGACGAGCACCTCCTTATCGTCCTACGATATATTGAGCGCAACCCGTTGCGGGCGGCGCTCGTCGAGCGAGCCGAGCACTGGCCCTGGTCCAGCTTGCGCCCTGCGCCATGCGGCGAGACGGGGCCCGTTGCCCTTGATCCCGGTCCCGCGCCCCGAGGAGAGGGGTGGGTGGAGGCCGTCAACGCTGCGATGTTCGAGGGCGAGGTCCAGCGCATCCGTACGTCGATCCGCCGCGACCGCCCGCTGGGCGACCCAACCTGGACCCTGGCGACGGCCAAAGACCTCGGATTGGAATACAGCCTCCACCCGCGCGGACGACCGCGAAAGCCTGCCGGGCCCTAAGTTCGAGCCGGAGACGGCCCGACCTGATCCGCAGTGTCGTCCAGTCGAGAACCAGCAGGATCGGAGCGGAATTCCCCATATTCCCTATGCTGCCTCGAAAATGAGCAGTGACCCCTTATCTATCCCCCTTATCTATCCCCTTATCTATCCCTTATCTATCCCCTTATCTATCCAGTGACCCCTTATCTATCCTATCTATCCCTGGGTGCAGGCGATGAGAGACGACGAGGCCGACTTGCTCGATGAGCCTCACTGACGGACCAGGCGGGCTTTCAACGTTATCACGACCTTGCGCGGGTGCTTCGGGTCCTTGGCATCGGCCGCGTTCTCCAGCATGGTGTGTTTCAGGAGCGTCACTTCCTCCTCGGGTTTTGGCGAAAATGGCTGCTGGAGCCGCTCGGTGCTGCCGGTGGCCGAGTTCCAGCCCCACCAGAGCGCATCGGGAGAGAGGCCAATTCCTGCCCCTCCGCTGCTGACACCGGAATGAATCCGCAGCTCGATGCCTCCACGCCTGACAAAGAGCAAGATCTTGCCCTGCTGCGCTTCCTTGACCGTATTAGGTTCTCTGCTCTCGAGAATCTTCGACTTGCTGACCGTTTTTTGCCCGTCCTCGATCACCTCGACCCAGCATTCGGGAACGCCCCCCTCGAAATGAAACGTCCAAGCCGTAATCCCCAGGAAATCGGCCAGCTCCGATGCTTTGAGAGAATCATTCGCGAAGCTCTGGACATCTCTGGAAGACTGGCTGGCACGGCCGAGTGAGGCCCTTCCCCCTAGTCCGGCAAGAGCGGTGAGCACGGCAAATGGAAGCATCTTCCACATCGATAGACGCATGAAGGAACCTTTTTCGAAGAGGATGCCCTGGGGGGCTCATGACTTTGGCTTCGTCCTATATCGTGTGAGGTCGGGCTCGGTCGAACTGTCGAGAAAGAGGTCCCACTCTCCATGCGAGAAGACGCCGATGGCACGTTGGCTGGCGTCACCAGCGTGATAGCCCGCCGTGGTAACGCCCAGCTTCGTGAAGATGAGAAACCCGAGTAGCTCTCTGGGCGCGGGATCAAGGGACAAGAGCACCCAATTGGGATCAACGTCTTCGCCGGGCGTCCAGATGACGCGGTCGGCCAGTCTTAGCTCGCAGTGGGCGGGGCGGAATCCTATGTGCGCGACGCCTCCTTCGAGGTGGTAGCGCACGTTCAGACCGTAGCGCATCCAGTCATCGCTCGTGGATTTGATACTGCGGAGCGTCCCGAGGATCTCGGGTGAGCCGAGGATGTCGTGCACTTCATCTCGCGGCATCCCGAACAGGATCGGCAGAGCGCCCTCGAACGGGCGAATTTCGAATATATCTGGACTCATAGGGTGTCCTGGGTTTCTGGTCAGCGATGATCGGCATGGCGGTTGAGCCAGCGACCGTGGTAATTCGCAAGTGTCTTGCGGCCATCGCGGTTGACGGTGAACTCGTCGACGATCGTGCCGGATCGAGATTCCTTCACCTCCATGACGAGCCGATAATTAAGAGCGTGATAGGGGCCGAAGGCCAGGGACGAGCCGATATCCGAGAGCAATAGGAGAAGGCTCTGAATGTACAGGTCGACCGATTTGCTCGCCAGCTCCAGAGTGACTTCGCGCACCTCAGGGGCGAGTGTGGCCACGGCCTCGTACTCTTGCCGCTTGAGCCTGGGCAAGAGTCCGCGCGATTCGTCGGACTCGACGGTCTGCCGCACGCGGTCAAATAGCTGGTTCCGCAGCGACAGCAGGTGCTGACCGAAGAGGTCAACTGCGGCCTCGTTTCGCGCCTGTTTCTCCTCGGGCAAGGTCTCGTAGGAACCTTTCGAGCTGGGTGGTCGCATGATGCACCCTCACGGTCCGGAAACACTCCGACTCGGCAGCCGGGGCAAGATTCTACCAAAAAGTGGCCAAAGCTGGTGCAGGCCCGGAACATAACTCGCCGCATCGAAATGCCCCATGGATGGTGCGCCAGCAGGGCCGCGTGATGGCATAACTCGACGTCTTCTGGATATTCTGGGCCATCATTTTCCTGACCGTGCCTTTGGTCTTTCTGAATGAAGCGGTCCGTCGCGAAGGAATCTCGGTGCGTTGATCGTCCCCCTTCGCAGAGGGGTGCACACCCTCGCGCGACCGCGCGCTGGGGCCTCCGCCTGGGGGCTTGAGGGAAACCGCGGGCGCGATCCGAGGCCATCCTCCGACATCGCCTGCCGGCAGCCGGCAGTCGCTCCGGCTGATCGATGTAAAGCGTTTCACAAAAGGAACCAATGGCAAGACCAACGAGTGCCGGCGGCAAAGCCTGTCAGCGTGCTGGCCGCTTCATAGCCGGGCTCGGCCGAGATTCTTCCAAAGCCTTCAGGATCACGAGACTCATGGCACACCGCTTGCAATAAAGACGTTTTGTTCTGTCGGCATTCGGGCGCCGGGGAAGCAGCGGGAGAATCTCGGCAGAGAGGCCCGAAATCCCTGGTGTCGATGAGGGACGATCGCAAGCGCGATCCCTGCAATCGCAAGCCCAATCGGTTTGGGCATGCTACGGCGGCGGACAAACTCCGCAATCCGCGATGGCGTGCAATTCACAACAGCTGAGGAGACAACAGCGATGGCACTCAACGTTCAGGGGCTTCAGGGCCGCTGGAATCGGTTGAAGGGTGAAGTCAAGAAGCGGTGGGGTCAACTCTCCGACGACGATCTGCGGTGGTCGGGGGGCGACATCGACCAGCTCGTCGGCCGCATTCAAGAGCGGACTGGTGAGACCCGCGACGCGATCGAGAACTACCTGGGACAGTTGAGCTCCGAAGGCGGCTCGACAGTCTCAAGCGCGGTCGAATCGGTGGGCTCTTATGCACAGGAGGTTTCGCACCGCCTGCGCGACCATTACGGCGACCT
Organism: Isosphaeraceae bacterium; assembly: GCA_052146555.1. Lineage (GTDB taxonomy): Bacteria > Planctomycetota > Planctomycetia > Isosphaerales > Isosphaeraceae > Aquisphaera. Next base: position 9,517 of record JBKQMU010000187.1, on the reverse strand, counting down.
CTCCGAGCATGCCCAGGAAGGCTTTGTGACAGCGCGTGAATACATCAGCCGGAACCCGATGGGCTGGATCGCGATTGCCTTCGGCGTCGGCGTTCTGACCGGTGTGATCGTAGGCGGCGGCATGGGCTACTCGCAAGGGTCCTCGCGTCGGCGATTCTTCTGAACTTGAAACCGTCGGCCAGTTGCATGCCAGCCGGCATCGCCGTCCGGGCAGCGTTTCCTCTCGGGTGCGCGTGCCGGCCCTGCCTGACCGACCTGAAGCCATGACCTAGGGGGTATTACGATCATGTTGCGACTGGCCATCTTGTTTGCGGTGATTGCGTTGATCGCCGGAGGGCTAGGCTTTTACGGGCTGAGCGACGTTTCAGCCAATTTCGCCAAGTTCTTCGCCTTGGTCTTCGCCATTCTCTTCGTCGTCGCGCTGATTGCCGGAGCACGCGTCTTCGGCGGACCATCGACGGTCTAGCTGTGCTCCAGGCTAGACCGATTCGCGGTTGTAGGGCTCGCTGGGTGAACAAGCTCATTGGATTCGCGCAGCGGGCCTTGCAACGAAGCTAGCGACTTCACTTCAAGCGCCCTTCCACCTTCGCTTCCCTCACTCCCCACCTTTTCAGACTGAGATTGCCCGGATGGACCGTCCGGCTTAAGATCCTGCGCATTCCATCCTTTCCCCGGGTTCAACCGGGTATTGTCGCGCACGTGGGTTCTTTCGAGTCGACCGGACCGGCTCGTTTTGGACCTGAGACAGGGAGGTCGTGATGCAGTCCAAGCTGCTCGAACCGGGCCCAGCGATCACCGTGCTTTGCTGGCTTTCCCTGAGCGCGATGACCCTGCTCTCAGCCGCCTGCACCGCGGTCACCCAGGATGTGCACCGGTACTACCGCCAGATGGAACAGAACTACAAGGAAGCCGAGCGGAAAGCGAACTTCGATGCGATGACGATCGAGGGCGAGTCGAGAAGCCTGCTCCAGGCCGGCGATTTCCGCAAGTACAACGGTACCCAGAGAGAGCTGGCCCGGCTGCGGAACTGGCAAGCGCACTGCGCTTCGCAGAGTGAACGCTTCGCCAAGGCGGCCGAGAAGCTCGAACCTCCGACCGAGAAGCGAGAGAGTCCGAAGGAGAAACTCGAGAGTCAATGGGAGGCGCCCGATTCTGCATCAAAGACGCAATGACCCTTCGCGGCCAGAGCTGCCGAAGGCGTTCTTAGAACGAATCCGCCGAAACGACCTCGACCCTTTGCGCCCAGAGCTGCCGAAGGCGTTTCAGAACGAATCCGCCGAAACGACCTCGCTCCCGGCCCGCGTTGCCAGCGCCTGGAAGACAACTTGGGCGGGCGTATAGATAGTCGTGCCGTTGGGGAGATCAGCGGCGTCCGCGAGGATATTCTTGAGGAAGTGGACGGAGCCGTCGGCGAACAGGAAGTTCGCCCCGTTGGGATGCAGACTCGAACTATCGTCCAGCCCTCCGTCGGGGTCGCTATTGGTGTTGATCATGTGGCAATGGGCCTGAACGAGCGTTGCCGCGGGGTAGTAGAGCGCACCCGTTAATGGGCAGTTGTTTTGAGGACCGCGGCGGATCGTGCCGTTGGTCACTGCTCCTGGCCAGATTCCCTCGGCCTTCGCCCAGGCGCGTTCCTCGACGGCGATGGTCTGACTCGTGCCGTCGGTGATGTCCGCGAACCGGATCCGGCTGTTGCGAAAGAATACGCCTTTGCCCAGGCCGTCGTTATTAATGCCCGTGGCCGTGTCGCTCTCGTTGCCCCCGACGCTGGCGGCATAGCTCGTCGGCGCTGCGACGACCGAAACCAGGTTCCCCAAGGCGTCGGTAATCTGGATCACGTTTCCCGAGGCGTTGGTAATCTGGAACGGCCCGTTCGTCACGTCCGAGGGGCAGAGATATGCTGAGATCATTGAGCGGATGACGGTCGGGTTTTGCAAGGCCTCGACCGGCAGGGAAAAGTTCACAGCGCTGAACATCGGGCCTTGTTCAAGCTGGGGAAGGATCATGGTCATCCAGCCCCAGCCCGGCGCCGTGTCGCTTGCGCCGTTGATGTACGGGCTGTTGGCGACATAGCCCATCGGAAATGCCCCGACCACGTCATGATAGTTATGAAGAGCGATTCCTATCTGTTTCAGATTGTTGCAGCACTGGATGCGGCGGGCGGCCTCGCGAGCCGACTGGACTGCAGGGAGCAACAAGGCGATCAGAACCGAAATGATGCTGATGACGACCAGAAGTTCAATCAACGTAAAGCCGCGAACGATGTATCGTCCTCTCATGACGCTGCCCTTTCGGCACTCTCAGGACTGACGAAATATGTGGAATGGACTGAATCTCAGTCTCAAACACGATTGAGACTCAGTCTCAATACAGGTGAGATTTTCGCAGCCGGGGAAGGCTTTGTCAAGCCATAACCCGCTCGCTCATCAAGATCTGCCCTCTTCCTGACGGTCCAGCTCGCACCACGGGCCGCGGCTGCGGAAGCGGGGCGGAGGGAGCGATTCGGCCAACTCCATCGCGGCGGCGCGATCGAGATCGTCGCGGCGAATGCCCAGGCCGCGGAAGATGCGCAGACCGCGATGGCGGGCGATGATCTCCCGCCGCGAGCGGCCCTCCGGGGCGTCGGGCCAGGGCTCGTCCTGAGCGTGCAGGTCGAAGAAGTGGGGAATGACGCGGATCATGTACTGCCAGTAGTCGGGATTGTCGGTCTGGATGATGAACTGGCCTGACGGATGAAGTGCGCGATGTAGGTCGGCCAAGAAACGAGGGGTGAGTACCCGGCAATGCGCCTGCCTCGGGTCGTGGTAGGGCTGAGGATGGTACAGGTGGATCTCGGCGACCGAGCCGTCGGCAACGTAGGCGGAAAGGAAGGTCTGTGCGTCCTTGACTGCGAACCGAACGTTGTGCAGCCCACGATGATTGGCGCGTCGGGTCGCGTAGCGGATCACGACGGGAAGCACGTCGATCGCGAAATAATCGAGCTGCGGTCGCCGTAGCGCGCTGCCGATTGTGAACCGGCCGTTGCCGCAGCCCAGCTCGAGCACCACAGGCGCCAAGCGGCCGAAAAGGGCTGCCCAATCGAGCGGTCCCTGCGGAGGCAGCCTCTTGAGCGCCGTGCGGGCCCATTGCGCCTCGGGCAGAATCACTCCGGGTATCGCCACGCCCAGCTCGTATTCGATCTCTCCGGGTAAAATGGCTCGCCTCAAATCAGAAGCACAAGCGTCCGCGCGCTCTGGGAGAGGTTCCCAGGCTCGCGCCAGCCTGGTCATTCTATAAGATCCACGAAAGGGTTCACCACGATGACGCAGACTTCGATTCTGACCGAGCTCATGTCCGTGATCGCCGCGCGCAAGGCCAGCGCGGGGGCGGAAAAGTCGTACGTCGCCAGCCTGATGAAAGGCGGCCTGCCCAAGATCACACCCAAGATTAGCGAGGAAGCGGCCGAGGTCGTCGAGGCGGCCGCCGAGCCGGGCGCCGCGGGGGACGAGCACCTGGTCAAGGAAGTGGCCGACCTGGTCTTCCACGCCATGGTCTTGCTCGGCTATCGCGACCTGCACTGGAACCAGGTCGAATCCGAGCTCGGCCGCCGGTTCGGAGTCAGCGGCCTGGACGAGAAAGCCGCGCGAACCCAGAAGCCCGAGACGTAGCCAGGCATCCGCGGAGGAGTCATGGTTCGAGACATCGTCTTCGAGATTCGGCCGCTTGTCGCCGGAGGGCCATCGGGCCTACGATGAATCTGGCGGCTCGATTTCGTAACTCGAATCATAAGAGGGGTGGTTCCTCGAACCGATGGCCCAGCGCGTGGTCGTGGCGATGAGCGGCGGAGTGGACAGCTCGGTCGCAGCCTGTCTCCTCAAGGAGCAAGGCTTCGACGTGGTGGGCCTTTTCATGCGCACCGGTACCGAGGCCCTGGACGCCGCCCGCCAGGCCAAAACGTGTTGCAGCGTGGCGGACGCCGTGGATGCAGAGCGCGTTGCCGACCGGCTCGACATCCCTTTCTATGTGCTTGATTTCGAGCGTGAATTCAGCCAGATCAAAGATTACTTCGCCGACGAGTACATAGCCGGGCGAACACCGAACCCATGCGTGATGTGCAACATCTGGCTCAAGTTCGGCAAGCTGTGGGCCTATGGCAAGCAGGCCGGGGCGGAATTCGTCGCGACCGGGCACTATGCGCAGACTCGCCGTGCGGCCGACGGGACGTTGCGGATCGCTCGCGGGCGCGACCGGTCCAAAGATCAGTCGTACGTACTCTCCGGGCTTCGCAGCGAGCTCCTACCTCATGTGCTTTTTCCTGTCGGAGAGTACGCAAAGACGGACATCCGGGCGCTTGCCAAGTGCCATGACCTTCCGGTTCACGACAAGCCGGAGAGCCAGGATATCTGCTTCGTACCTGACGACGATTACCTCGCTTTTGTCCGCCACCGCCGGCCGGGACTCAATACGAGCGGCCCGATCGTCGACGAGGCAGGAACACCGCTGGGAGGGCATGCGGGCATCGAGGGCTTCACGATCGGCCAGCGTCGTGGACTGGGACTGGCAGTCGGGGCCCCGCGCTACGTCGTGCAGATTGAACCGGTTTCGCGGACAGTCACGATCGGGCCGCGTCAGTCGCTTGAGCACGCGGGCCTCGAAGCGACCCGATTCAACTGGCAAGGGGCAGAGCCCGACGGACCTGCGCCCTGCCTGGCACAAATCCGGGCGCGACACGCCGCCGCTTCTGCCATCGTCGAAGCCAAGCCCGGGCGCCAGGCGCGCCTCTTGTTTGATACCCCGCAGATGGCTGTCACGCCGGGACAGGTGGTCACGCTCTACCAGGATGATCTGGTGCTCGGAGGTGGTTGGATCGACCGCGCGATCCCAGCCGACCCGGATACTCGTCGCGGCTCGTAATTCGCGGCGACCTCGTCGCTTTCGAACCCGCCGGCTTTCTTAGCTTGTGTGATTGTCTGCAGTTACGCCGGGTAGATTCCTTGCGGCATCCGGGGGTTTGGACTATCTTTGTTTAAGGGTTAAGGCGCTTAAATCATTCTTGCAGGCAATCGGAACGTCTTTTCAGCGATCTTTCTTTCGGCATTGCTCCTGTACGGTACTGCGTACGGCCTTAAGGGGCTCGCCGCGCGCACAGCGACGTTTTCTCTCAGCAAAGGGCTTTTGCTCGCATGAAGAGTCTCAGCCTGATCGTCCCGGCGTCCTCGGTGAGCAGCCTGGCGCAGCTTGACATCGCGGCCTATCGCCGATTCCTACTGGAGCAGGCCCACAGTCCAGCGGTCGAGATCATCGTCGCCGGAGCCGCTTCGGATTTCGAACACGACCAGACCACCCCCCCCATTCGCCTCGTCAGGGGGGCGGGCGAAGGCATGGTCGGCGCCCTCCACGGCGGCATCAAGGCGGCCTCGGGAGAGGTCATCGTGATCCTGGACCCCCATCGATCGTACTGCCCCCAGGCGCTGGCCGACGTGGTCGAAGGTCTCCGAGAGTCGGACGCCGACCTGGCCATCGCGGTTCCCCGTCGCGATCAGAAGCGTGCCTGGTGGCGCTCCCTGGTCCGACGCGGTCTGGGACTTTTCAGCCAGTTTGCGCTGGGCACGTCTGACGTCTTCTCGGGCTTGATGGCGGTCCGATCGGACTCGCTTCGGACTCCGACCCAGCACGGCGGCCGGGGTTCACGCCTGGTGCTGGATCTCCTGGCCTGGCCTTGCAAGTCTCACCTGGACGTCCCCGTCACGACCCTCCCGTCGGATCGACTTCGCGTCGGCCCCCTGCAGGTCGATGACCTTCGGCAACTGAAACGGTTGCTGGACCAGCGGTTCGGAACGTTCTCAAGGCTGGTGCAGTTCTGCCTGGTTGGTGCCTCGGGCATGATCGTCGACCTGACCCTCTACGCACTTTTCCAGGTCCTTTTTGCCCGGATCTGGCCGGTCTCCGCCGCATCGCCGGGAAGCGGGATCGGGGGGCCGCTGGCGGCGGCAGGCGCACTCTCGATTCTCATCGCCCTGGTCTGGAACTTCACCCTCAATCGCCGGCTGACTTTTAACGATTCACGCGGCGGGTCGATCTTACGCCAGTTCCTGACGTACGCGCTGGGCAACGCGCTGGGCATCGCCGTCAGCCTGTCCCTGAGGCTCTATCTGCCACTCCAATTTGGCTTCTTCGCCCGTCACAAGCTCTACGCGGCCGTCGTTGGCATCATCATCGCGACGGCGATTAGCTTCTCGATGTCACGCTGGGTGGTCTTCATCCGCAGGCCCGAAATGGATCCGGCCGAGGATCTTACCTCCTCGCCAGTGGGAACCGTTCTTCAAGAATCGGTGGCCGTTTTTCAATCGCCCGGCGAGACATCCCGCTCCTCGCGTGTCTCCCGGTCCCCCCACTTGCGTTCCACCAACGCAAGCATCCGGTAGGGCAGCGTGGCCGAAGCGGCCAGGAGCGCAATGGCCGGAACGACGGGCGCTCGCATGCGCAAATCGGTCCAGTACAACGCATGCACCAGGTTTAAGCCCACAAGCATAAGTGGCGCCGTGATTTGTGGCCATTGCCACGACGAACGCCGGCAAAGTCCGAGCCCAAGCGCGATCCAGAGCGGGAGGGTCCACGCGGCGGTCGCGTATCGTACGAAGGGCTTGTAGACGGCCATGGCCGGGGCGATGCTCCAGAAGCGTGCCAGTCTCTGAAGCGTCGCGCGCGTGAAGTCGACTGGCTCTCTGACGGCCAGTTCGAGCGCCTGGTTTCTGAGGAAGCGATCGGCCTGCGGCTCGGGCATACCCGCCGCGGCCCGGTTCACCGAGTCCCACCAGAGCCATTGATCGGCGCCCGTCCAGACGCGTCCCGCCGGTCCATTGAGCACGTCGCGATAGTAAACCTCGTTGTTCGCCAAGGCCAGCGTGTAACCGCCGTGCGTTGTCGTCCAGACAGGTTCACCAAAGACAAGTGCGTTGCGGGCTGCCCACGGGCTGAGGACCAGGAGGACTGCCAGAGCGGTCACCATCGCGTACTGGGCACGCTGACGCAGTGGTTCAGACCGGACCAGAAGCGCTGCCAGAATCACAAGGAAAGCGCCCGGGAGGATGCTCGGCCGCGAGAGGTTCGCCAGCCCGAGAATGACACCCCCCAACACACACCCGCGCCATCGTGGAAGTGCAAGCGCATAGAGAGCCGCGGCGATCAAGAACGCCGTGAGCGTCTCGGTCATGATGAACCGGCATTGCCAGGCCAGGACCGGATCGAGGGCGACGATCCAGGCCGCGGCCGCCGCGCGCGGGCGACTGTAGCCAAAGCGGTTGGCCGCCGCCGCGGTAAAGGCGACTGTCCCCGCGCCGAGAGCCAGGTGCAGCAAGCCCACGGCGACGAATGAGTGCTCGCTCTCAAGGAGGAGAAGCGGGGCCAGGATGATCGGATAAAGCGGAGGCCGGTAGGCGGTGAGCCGGCCGTCGAGGGCCAGTCCTCGGCCCTCCGCCACGGATCGCGCCAAGGGCAGGTAATTATCCGGGTCGTCGAACTGTCCCGTGCCGAGGCCGAGCATGGCCCCTCGCAAGATGATCGAGATCAGCACGGCCCAGACAATGCCAAGCGAAATGGACCGTCCGGACCGTGCCTGGGCATCGCCGCTCATGCGCTTGAGAATTGCCCCCTCATCCAACGGGCGTCCTGTTCCGCGGCTCGCGAGGCGAACCAGGTGCGAACGTCCCGGATCATTCCTATAATAACAATCTAGTCCGGTAGGATCCGCTGGGCGGATCGACCCGGATGGTCTACGGCTCGATCCAACTTCGCGCAGCAGCCGCTTTCCGCGGCCTCACCGCCGCGGCCCCATTGAAGCATGACGAGTCGCCCTGTAATCTTGCTGGTTCAGACGATGCATGAGTCCGGCTTACGGCTGCTGCGCGAAGCCGGTGAGCTCCGCCTGGCCAGCGGCGCCGACCCGGAAAGCCTCAAGCGCGACGTCGCCGGTGCTGAAGCTTTGATCGTTCGCACCGGCGGCGTCATCGATGCTTCACTTCTGGACCGGGGTAAGGACTTGAGGGTCATCGGCCGGCACGGCGTGGGTTATGACCAGATTGACATCGACGCGGCGTCCGAGCGGGGAATCCAGGTCGTGTACACGCCCGGAGCGAACACGCAGAGCGTCAGCGAGCACGTCTTCGGGCTCTTGATTGGCCTCTCGAAGCACTTTCCGCGCCTGATGTCCGAGCTTGCGCGCGGCAATTACCAGGCTCGAACCACCCTGATGGGACGGGAGATCAGCGGCCGGACTCTGGGCATCATCGGCTTTGGCCGGATTGGCCGCCGGGTCGGCGAGATCGCTCATCTGGGATTCGGCATGAAGGTCATCTATCACGACATCGTCCCCGCGCCCGCAGAGGTCGAGCTCCGCTCCGCGGCGCTGCGCGTGAGTTTTCGGGAGCTGCTGGAAACGGCCGACTACCTCACGCTTCATGTCCCGCTCGACGCCAGCACCCGCGGCATGATTGATCGTCAGGCACTTGCGCGCCTGCGTCCGTCGGCGATCCTCATCAATACCAGCCGCGGTCCTGTGGTCGACGAGGCCGCCGTCGCCCTGGCGCTCGATGCCGGCCGGCTCTGGGGCTATGGGGCGGACGTCTTCGCCGAGGAGCCTCCTCCCCCCGGCCATCCGCTTGTAGGCCGGCCGGACGTCATGCTGACACCCCATAGCGCCGCTCAGACCGAGGAAGGGCTGAGGAACATGGCCACCATGGTTGCGCAGGATGTTCTCGCCGTGCTGGGCGGCTCGCCGCCGCAATACCCGGTCAACGATCCGTTCCAGATCGAGCACATCCGCCAGAAGCTTGGGCTGCCTCGGCTCTACAGCGGTAGCCGGTGAAACAGTCGGCAGTAGGCAGAGCTGGAGGCGTTAGCGACGGGCAAGCGGTGTCTCACGACGGGTGCCACGGCTGATGGCGGACATGGGCCGTCAGCAGCCAATGCATCCAGCGGCCGAGGTTACCGTCTCCCAGCAGCCAGAGCGCCAGGTGCAAGTGATTGGGCATGACACAGTAAGCCAGAACGCGCATGGGATGTCGCAGTTTGGCCTCTGATCACAGGTTGATAAATCCCTGAAAGTCGCCGTCTTGATGAAAGACACAGGCTCGATGGTTGCCCCGGTTCAAGACGTGATAGCAGACGTTCGCCGCTGAGGTGCGTGCAGTTCGCGGCATCGTGGGCTCGCTCCCCTGCAACCAAGATCGGGACTCCTATGCCCCATCTTATCCAGCCTGCGATTACCATTCACTATGCCCCCCTCGCCCGGGGTGTGGCCCCGTGGGCTGGCAGCCAATTCACAAGCGCTGTGTTGCCCTGTTTGATGCGAACACGCTTATCCCCGCAAGGCCCATTGCCAGCAGGATCAACGACGCAGGCTCGGGGACAGAACTGAGAGTCTGTGAACCAACCGTTTCTCCGCGACTCCCTGGCCCGAGGGGTCTCGGTCCATGACTAGCACCAAGCCCTTCGAGACCGACGCCCCTCGCTGCTCGGAACCCCGTCTCCGGGGCCCGAC
>JBKQMU010000186.1:0-38094 GCA_052146555.1 Isosphaeraceae bacterium | reverse complement strand
GCTGGGATAGGGTGGCGAAATTGGCAACGGCAACCATCCGCGGCCGCATCTGCGGGCCGAATAGCCGGGTCACAGTATCGGCAAAGGCGATCTTGTTGTTGACCCACCGCGTTACCCCGGGTGGAGGTGCGATCACCCGCACCGGCTGGCGGCTCGCCCGCTGGAGCAGTGCCGCCAGTTCCCAGACCGCGAACGTCCCCATGTGCGGGTGTAGCGCAAGGAGTTTTCCATATCGTAATTCGTGAATGATTTTGTGTCGCGTCGCGCGGTCCGTCCAGCAGGCCAGCGCCAGACCCGAAGGGCCGGTCCGCGACGGCGGTGGAACGAGCCACCGCGGGGAACCCAGGCCCAAGTAATCGCGGCAGTATCCCTGGTAACCGTCTACGGCCGGCGCAGAGCAGACCACGAAGTCGCCATCCCCGGCGCGCAACCGGGCCCGCTGCTGCAAGTGCCAAACCTCCTGACTCTGGTCGAGCAGCGGGATCTCGCTGAAGTCGTCCAGATGAAGCGTGGCCATGTCATCCAGCGTTTCCGGAACCAGGGAGCGGAACTCCTCCGGAATCGCCAGCGAGGGATTGTCGCGAGCCAACTCGCCGGCAAGCCGATCGACGGCCGCGCATTGCTCAGGCGTGGGAGCAGCTCGGTCATGCTCAACGATCGGAATGACACTCATTTCCACAGTCCTTTCATGGCCGGCTCTGGCGAGTCTCCCTCTGTCGCCGTGGCGCGCAACAAACCGATCTCAGAGTCGGCACTCTAAGCCGCTTTACTCGGCAAGAACTAAGGCAATTTAGGCCTGAATTCTTGGCTTATGGAACAGGCTCTCAGTTCCCAGACCGGGACGGACTGGGCTTACCGCGTTGCGACGCGATCGCGTGCGTTGCGGTCCATAAGGCAGGAACCAGCGCGAAAAAAAAAGGCCCGCCCGTGCTCAGCACGGCGGGGCCTACATGACCTGGCCGAACTGCCCGCCATGAGCAATCGGCCGCCTAAATTTTTTAAACCCTCTCGACGCCGCCGTCAAGCCCCTGGTCCCTGCCGGAGCCATCAACTTCCCCCAGTAAAAGCTCTGCGGTGCCGCCCCTTGGCTCATTAAACACCGTTTGGGGGTCCGGCTTCGTGGACTCCAACCGATAATGGTCGGACTCCAATCCGCAACGGTTTGACGCTCCGTGGCCTCCTCTCTGCGCGGCCGCCGGCGCGAGCCGCGGGCGATGCCCCGCAGTCACTTGGCCACCTTCACCTCCAAAGTCACCTTGTTTACCCCACCGGAATTGCGGACCAGCAGCTTGTATTTCCCGTCTTTCGCCGGCGTGAACTTCACCTTACATTTCGGGCCAGGGCTGGTGTCCTTGTCGACCATTTTCTTGTTCTCGTCGTAGACAAACAAATGCACGTCCGTCTCCTTGTCACCCTTCGTCGTGACAATGGCCTCCTCGCCGGCCGAGAACGCCAGGATGATGGCGAACTCGTCCTTATCCTTCATTTCGACCGTCTTGCCCTTGAATTCCGACGCCTTGCCCTCGTCGGTCGCCTCGACCTCCCTCGCGCGCACGCTGGAGAGCATCGCGAGCGCGAACAGCGCGGTCAGCGCGCCAACCTTCCAGTTCTTCCAGGTCATAACGTTCTCCTTTTGGTTGAACCTGCGGCAAGCTAGTGCCGGAAGACCCGTGTCCCCTTGACACCCACCAGGCAGACTTCGCAACGCGCAGGGGCTGCCACCACCCTTCAAGTCCCGCTCCCGCGTCTAACCTTGCTCGCCGAGGATGACCTTGACTTCTACCAGAAAGCGCCGCAGCGGGCCAAGTCCCCTGCAGCGCGAGACCATCAAACTGGCTGCTTCGCCCGCACCGTGGCCACCGCGTTCGAACCTGTTGGCTCTCTTCCGTGTCGAATCGTATGATATTCTGGTCTGTCCCGCCAGCGCCGCGGTCCAACCCGGAGCGGTTCGCTGGCCCCCGGAATAAGCCGTCACAATGATAGAAAATGGGTCTCGAGGCAGGAGAGTTCGATCGTGAAAAGCGTTGCCGTCGTCGGGGCCAGCGGGGCCGTGGGAGACCGCATGATCCGGTTGCTGGAACAGCGGGACTTCCCTGTCGGATCGATCAAGTTTCTGGCCTCCGAGCGAAGCGCGGGAAAGACGGCGACGTTCCGGGGAGAAACGATGCCGATCGAACCGATTTCGCGGGATGCGTTCCGCGGGGTCGACATCGTGCTCTCGAGCACGCCGGGAGCCGTCTCGCGGCTGTGGAGTCCAATCGCCGCGTCTTGCGGCGCGGTCGTGGTCGACAACTCCAGCGCGTTCCGGATGGAAAGCGACGTTCCACTGGTCGTGCCTGAGGTGAACCCGCACGACATCGCCTGGAACAAGGGCATCATCGCCAACCCCAACTGCTCGACGATCCAAATGGTCGTGGCGCTGAAACCGCTGCACGACGCCGCGCGAGTGCGGCGAGTCGTCGTCAGCACCTATCAATCCGTCTCGGGCGCCGGGATGAAGGGGATTTTTGAGCTCGAGACGCAGACCGAGGCCGCGGTGAAGCAGGCGGCCGCTCCTGCGCCCTCAAAATTTGCCCATCCGATCTTCGGCAACTGCATCCCCCATATCGACGAGTTCCTCCCCACGGGCTACACCAAGGAAGAGATGAAAATGGTGCACGAAACGCGCAAGATCATGGGCGATGCCTCCATCGAGGTCTGCCCGACCTGCGTGCGCGTGCCGGTGCCATTCTCGCACAGTGAGTCGATCTTGGTGGAAACCGAGCGGCCAATCTCCGTGGCGGAAGCACAGGAGCTCTGGTCGAAAGCCGCGGGCGTGACCTTGATCGACGAACCGGCGCGTTGCCTGTATCCCCTGGCGGCCGACGCCACCGGCCGCGACGACGTTTTCGTCGGCCGCGTGCGCCAGGATCCCAGCCGCGACAACGTCCTGCTCTTCTGGTGCGTCAGTGACAACCTGCGCAAGGGAGCGGCTACCAACGCCGTCCAGATTGCCGAGGAACTCCTCAAGCTCGAGCCGGCCGGGGCCCGCGCGTAAGCCCGCACTCCGCCCCTGGCTCCAGCCCAGCACCTGCCAATCCCGCCGGATCATGCGGAACATCAAGCTGATCCTCGCTTACGACGGTACCGACTTCCACGGTTGGCAGCGCCAGCCCGGGCTGCGAACCGTTCAGCAGGTTCTCGAAGAGGCAATCACGGAACTGACCCAGCACGCTCCGGCGACGACCGCCAGCGGACGGACCGACGCGGGAGTGCACGCTCTGGGCCAGGTTGTCCACTTTTACAGCCCATCCCGGCACACCACGGACGTCTTTACCAGAGGCCTCAATGCCCTCTTGCCACGGGACTTGCGAGTGCTCGAGGCGCATGAGATGCCTCAGGCCTTCCACGCCACGCTCGATGCGCGCTCCAAGCGATATCGCTACGTCATCGACAACACCCCGATCGCCAGCCCCTTCCTGCTGCGCTATAGCTGGCATGTCCACCGCCTTTTGGACGTCGAGGCCATGAACCGCGGCGGCGCAGCCCTCGTAGGTCGACACGATTTCCGTAGCTTCGAGACCGACTGGCCGAACCGGATTAGCAGCGTCCGTACGATCTTCGAATTGACCGTCACGCGGACCCTCGAGCAGGTCTGGCTTGAAGTCGAGGCCGATGGATTCCTCTACAATATGGTCCGCGCCATCACCGGCACGCTTCTGCTGGTGGGAACTGGAAAGCGCCCCGAATCGTGGGCCGGCGCGGTGCTGCACGCGGAGAACCGCGCTTTGGCGGGGCCGACGGCCCCACCGCAGGGTCTCTTCCTCGTCAGCGTCCGATACGGCAGAGATCCGCTCTAGCGCGGTCTTTTCCGCTGCAACGAGACAAGGGTCAAACCACCGTTCCTCTCGAGCATCTGGTTACGTCGTGCCGCAAAATCCGATGCCAGCTTTACCACTTGGCAGGAGGCGGGACCAGGCCTCTTAAGTCAAGCGTCTTGACCGCATGCGTCCGCAGGTCGATGACGCGGATCTTGTGATTGTTGGTGTCGGCGACGTAAAGGCTGGAGCCTGAGGCGCTCAGTCCTCCGGGCTGGTAGAACCGGGCTGGATCATCGTCGCTGCCCGGCGTACCGTCGCCGACAAGGGTCCTGACCTCGCGGCTCGTCGGGTCGCACACTTTGATCTTGTTGTTGTAGGTATCGGCGATGTACAGCTTGCCTTCGTGGAAGGCTACGCCCAGGCAGTGCTGCAGTCGCACGCGGGCCCCGGCGCCATCGACGTCGCCAAATTCGAAGAGGCCCTCGCCGACGATCCGGCCAACCTGCGGTTTGGGGGTGCCGATTCGACTGATCAGGCGAATGCCCGAAACTTCCGAGTCGGCGACGAACACGTTTTCGCCGTCGGTCGCCAAGCCGCTGGGCTGGGCGAAGCAGGCGGTGTGAAGATCGCCGTCACGGATGTTCTCGATCCCCGAGCCCGCCCAGACGCCGATCCGGCTCGCCTTGGGATCCAGCTTCCAGATCTGGTGCAGACCGGCCATCGCGATGTACAGAGTTGACGAGCCGGGAAGCCGGGTGATGTCCCAGGGGCTGCTGAGCGCGTTGGTACGGGCCGGTCCCATCGAATGCTCGACCGAGATGCGATGCGACTGCTTGCCGACGCCCGCGACCGTCGAGACCTGACGTGACTTCAGGTCGACGGCCCGGATGGCGTGATTCTCGGTGTCGGCGACATAAAGGATGTCGCCCTCCAAGCACATGCCCTGGGGACGGTTGAAGCGGGCAAGCTCGTAACTGCCGTCGCTGAGCCCCTCTTGGCCGGAGCCAATGACGACGGCCGACGAGCCACGCAAGTCGGTTTGCACAATTCGGTTATGTCCGGTGTCCGAGACGAAGAGCCGGTCGCCTTGGGCATCAGCCAGAACCTTGCCGGGGTAGAGCAGCGGGGTTTTCGCCGCGGCCTCATGCTCGTCGAAGAGCTCCAGCGGCTTGAGATTGAGCTGGGTCTTGTACTTGGCGACAAGCTGGCCGATCGCGCGATCCAGCCTCTCAAAAGGGACCTCGCCGCTGGCTTTATCGAGCTGCGTCCCATCAGGTCCGAGCAAGACGAGTGTCGGCCAGCTCGAAACCTCAAATCGTTCCCAGATCACCATGTTGGCATCGTTGACCACGGGATGCTTGATGCGGTACTCGGCGACTTTGCGGCGGATGTTCTCGCTGTTGCGCTCGGCGCTGAACTTGCCGGAATGCACGCCGATGATGACCAACTCGTTCTTGTACTTGGCCTCGAGCTTCGCCAGCGTCGGCAGGACATGATGGCAATTGATACAGCAGTAGGTCCAGAAATCCAGCAAGACAATCTTGCCCCGAAGCTGAGAGAACGAGATTGGTCCGGAATTGATCCACTCCACCGCCCCCTCGAAGCTCGGCACGGCCTCCTGGCGGAATGAGGCCGAGTGAACGAGCGCCGGATCATCGAGCTGAGCCCGCATGCCGTCGTGGCTGAACAAGATGCAGGGAACGATGACCGCCTGCGCCAGGCCAAGAAAAACGACCAAATCCCAGGATGCCAGCAAGCGACGAGGGCGGCGTATACGGCCCATCATGGCGCAAACCCTTCTCGTGTCGGTTGCAGTCGAATCGACGCAAAGTTCAACCAGACCACTTATTGTAAAGGTGACCGGGAAAAAGGGCAGACGGATGGCGGCCGGCCGTGAGGGTTCGGACCCGGTGTTGGAGGACTTCGTCCTTGGTGCCTGGTGGCTGGTGAGGCCGCCTTGCGGGTGTTAAGATATAAAGTGGTTGCTTCCGGAGTGATGGTCGCGTCCAGGGCTGGGCGCAAGGACTTCCAGAACAATCCCGCCGCGTTTCTTCGAGATTCCCCGACCCGATCAGCAGGGTGACCACTGTGGCGATCGATAAATCACTAATTTGCTGTGACGACGCTTCGAAGCGAACCGACCCTTACGGCGAGATGAAGATCTTCGCCGGCAGTGCCAGCTCATCGTTAGGCCAAGCCATTTGCAGTCATCTCGGCGTTGATCTCGCGCGGTCGGAGACGCACGTCTTCAGTGAGGGGAACGTTTTTGTGCGCGTGCTCGAAAACGTGCGGGGCCGCGACGTTTTCGTGGTGCAGGGAAACGACTATCCCGTCAACGACAACTTCGTGGAGCTCTTGTTCTGGATCGACGCGTTCAAACGGGCAAGCGCCACGCAGGTGACGGCGGTAATCCCGTTCTTCTCGTACGCCAAGGGCGACAAGAAGGATGAGCCCCGGGTATCGATCCGAGCGCGCGTCTGTGCGGATTGTATCGAAACCGCCGGCGCGGACCGGGTGCTGACGATGGATTTGCACAGTCCCCAGATCCAGGGCTTCTTCAAGATCCCGGTCGATCACCTGTACGCCATGCCCGTGCTCGTCGACTACTTCCGGGAGAAGGACATCCCCGACCTGGTAATCGCCTCGCCCGATGTCGGCTTCGGCAAGCAAGCCTACAGGTACGCGGAGCTGATCCAAGCCCCTGGGGCACCTCGTATTGTCTTTGGCAACAAGATTCGCCGCAGCCACGATGAGCAAGCCGAGATGCTCGACATCGTCGGCGACGTCCGGGGCAAGAACGTCTTGATCGTTGACGATTTCACGATCTCCGGCGGAACCCTGATCGAAATGGCCATTGCCTGCAAGGAGCGAGGCTGCAAGGACGTCTATGCCTGCGTTTCCCACGGCGTCTTCTCTCGCGGGTCGGCCGCCAAGATCGCCCGTAGCCCCATCAAGGAACTGGTTTTCACCGATACCATCGAGTATCGCTTCGAGACCTTGCCGCCCTGCTGCAAGGTCATCAGCGTCGCCAGCCTCTTTGCCGACGCCATCATGTCGATCCATCGCCGAGAGAGCGTCAGCCGGCTATTCAACTACTGATTGAAGCTCGGCACGGTGTCGCTCGAACGCAGCAATTGAGCCGGCGAGATTTTCGCCTGGAGTGTGACATTTTGTGACATCTCCTGATTCCTGTTCCTGTCCAGGTATCCAATTTGTCGGCTCTGCGCGCAGGGTGACCCCTCGATGAGCTGCTCTGGTCGCGGAGGAGGCGCATCGCTACTGCTACCATGCTACGACAGGACGTTTCTTTTGATTCACAACCGCCCCCGGCGAGTGCGTGCCGCATCCGACAACATGTCAGCCACTCCTGCATGACTGGATCTGTCGGTTCGTTGACTTGCCTGGTTGCCGTGCCTAGCATGACTATGTTGATTCATGTGCAGGGCGCGGAATTAAGGTTCAGCGAGAGGCAGGCGACTGATGGGGACGGATCGGCCCCGAACGCTGGGGGAACTGCGTGCAAGCGGCTACCGGACCGAGCTGGTCAAGGACGAGATGAGGCGCAACCTCATCCGCAAGCTGCGCGCGGGCGAGCCTCTTTTCCCCGACATTCTCGGCTACGAAGAGACGGTCGTTCCCCAGATTCAGAACGCCATTCTGTCGCGGCATGACATGCTTTTTCTGGGGCTGCGCGGCCAGGCGAAGACGCGGATGCTGCGTCAGCTCGTGCATCTGCTCGACGAGTTTCTGCCGGTCGTGGCGGGTTCCGAGATCCACGACCATCCTTATCATCCGATCTCGAAGTACGCACGAGACTTGGTCGCCGACCAGAACGAGGCCACGCCGATCGCCTGGATTCGCCGCGAGGAGCGCTATCATGAAAAGCTGGCCACGCCAGATGTCGCCATCGCCGATTTAATCGGCGAGGTGGACATGATCAAGCACGCCGAAGGCCGGTATCTCTCCAGCGAGCTGACCATGCACTTCGGCCTCATTCCTCGAACCAACCGGGGCATCTTCTGCATCAACGAGCTGCCGGACCTGGCGCCCAAGATCCAGGTGGGGCTCTTCAACGTGCTTGAGGAGCGCGACATCCAAATCCGCGGCTATCCGATTCGCCTTGAGCTTGACCTTTGCATGGTCTTCTCGGCCAACCCGGAGGACTACACCAATCGCGGCCGGATCGTCACGCCGCTGAAGGACCGCATCGGATCGGTCGTTCGAACGCACTACCCGCTGACCCGAGAGATCGGCATCGCCATCAGCGAGCAGAACGCCTGGCTCGACCGCGGCGACGGCCCAGGACAGAATCGCTCGACTCTGGCGATTCCCCTTTATATTAAGGAAATCGTCGAGGAGACTTCCCGGCTGGCGCGAAGCTCGCCCCACGTCAATCAGCAGTCGGGAGTCTCGGTCCGGATGTCAATCGCCAACCTGGAAAACGTGGTCTCCAACGCCGAGCGGCGGACACTGAAAAGCGGCGAAACCTGGGTCGTTCCCCGGGTCTCTGACCTGGCCTTCGCCGCGGCCAGCTCGCGCGGCAAGCTCGAGCTGACGATGAACGAGGACGAGGGGCACGAGGACAAGCTCATCGACCGGCTCATCGACGAGGCGATCAAGAACGTCTTCGGTGCTCACTTCGACGTCCGCGAATTCCGCCCGATCGTCGATTTCTTCGAGGGGGGCCAAAGCGTCGAGATCGGCGATATGCTCTCCGCCAAGGCAGTACTCGAGCGGATCGCCCGAGTTCCCGGGTTGCACAAGCGGGCCGAGGAAGTGGGCGCGGCCCTGTTGCCCGAGCTACCGGACCGCGACGCTCGCGACGCGGCAACCGCCAGCGCGGCCGAGTTCATACTCGACGGCTTGCACGTACACAACAAGCTGAACAAGGCAGTCAAGGCGGGCGGCTCAACCTATCGCCGTTAGTTCGCCCGGAGTGAGGATGCTCATGTCGCTCTACGAATATTCCAAGTGGGATGGCAGCCAGAATTTCGCGCCCCAGTCGGCCGACAAGATCTTCGACCAGCTCTCCGAGTACATCCTGCAACATGGCGAGAACGTCCTGCGCGACCTCGATGATCTGGACGACGAGGACCTGCCCGAAATCGTCGAATTGATCGAGAAGGAAGGCTTGATCGAGCGCGACGAGAAAGGCCAGTGGCGAGTTACTCCGCGGGGAATCAGGCGCATCCAGGACAAGGCACTGGGTGATCTCTTCCAGATTCTCCGTCGCGACAGCGTCGGGCGCCACGACACCGAGCACAAGGGCGAGGGAACGATCAAGCTCGAGGACACCAGACCCTACGTCTATGGCGACTCGCTGGCCAATCTCAACATGCACGAGACCCTCAAGAACGCTTATGCGCGCCAGGGCGGGGGCGTTCCGATTCGCCTGAGCCATGAGGACTACGTCGTTCACGAGACCGAATACCAAACGCGATGCGCCACGATCTTGCTCATTGATATGAGCGGCTCGATGGGCCGCTATGGCAAGTATCTCACGACCAAGAAGGTCGCCGTCGCTCTCCAAGCGATGGTCCGTGCACAGTATCCGCAAGACTCGCTGGAGATGATCGGCTTCTACACGTTCGCCAGCCCAATGACTGAACGAGAGCTGCTCAATTCGGCTCCCAAGCCCGTCAGCATCTACGATAGCCGGGTGCATCTCCGCTTCGATCTGGATCGCTTGCCGGCCCGCGTGCCGCAGCATTTCACCAACATTCACGCCGGCCTGCGGCTGGCCCGCAGCCGGCTTCTCCGGCAAGCGGCCGCGAACAAGCAGATCATCGTCATCACCGACGGCGAGCCCACCGCGCACCTCGAGGGGCGTGAGGTCGTGCTCATCTACCCTCCGGCCGAGAAGACGGCTACTCACACCCTGACCGAGGTCCGGCACTGTGCCAATGCCGGCATTCGCGTCTCCAGTTTCGCCCTCATCGAAGATTACTTCTATCTCGGGCTGGTGAATTTCGTCCAGGAAATGGCGCGCGTCTCTGGCGGCGTCGCCGCATATTGCTCGGTCGACGACCTGGGCAAGTTCGTCTTTGAGAGCTTCAAGAACGGCCGGCACACGCGGCGGTATCATCAGTAGCCGACCTACGCTCTTCGGAGCCTCAGGACTCGGAGCTCTTGATTAGAAAGCTCTTGCGATCCATCGCCATCAGATCCTGAAAGGAGTCGGTCTCGTCCGGCCGTGATCGGCGGGGCGCAGGGGACCCGGCCCCGGATTTCTCGCCACCCCGGGTCCCCGGAAGAGTCGAATGCCTCGATCCGCCCGGGCGTCGGGATGGAGAAAAGGACTCACTTGCCGAAGCTCATGTAGTCGTTGGACGACCCACCGACGCCGGAAGCGGGCCGGGCGGAGTCGGCGGCGAATCGGTGTTGCGCGAGGGCCAGCGCTACGACGACCGGCGCCGCCGCCAACAACAGCCGCAGCGCCACCCGGACGCGCCGACCCGCCGGCAATGCCTCCGGCAGCCAACCGAGCAGAGGGGCTGCGAACAGCAATGCCGCGTTAAGGGTGGTCAGGCTCGCGAACAGCCGTCCGATGACCAGCAGCGCGAAGAGACCGACGACGCCGACCCCCAGCGCTCCCCGGCCGTCCGGCTTCCCACTCCGCACCAGCGAGCCGATCGCCACGCAGCCGAGGCCGGCGGCGAGGGGTACTCCGATCTGCCCGCCGGTCGCGTAACCCGACAAGATGGTAACGAGGCCGGCACCCAAGATGGCCTCGGCGACGCACGCCAACGCCGTGAGCCCCCCCTTGCGCGCCGCCAGGCGGTTCGACACCGTCCAGGCCGCCATGAGCAGCGCCGCGAGCGCCGCGAAGATGAGCCACGATTCCGCCGACGACCAGGCGCGGGAGCCGGGGCCGGAAAGGTCGGTGACGTAGACGGTGCCCTGGAGCAGCACCGGGGCCGCCAGAGCCGCGACGACGACGCGCGCGACCCAGCCGAGGCGGTCCGACGCCGCGGCGATGGCTTCCGCGATGGCCGCGCCCGGCAGGACGACCAGCAAGAGCCGGTCGAGATCCTCGCGCGGCGGGACATGCGGCAGCAGGCCGAGGATCCACAGCCCCGCATACACGGCGCCAACGACTGCCAGCACCGCCCCCCCCGCCGCGATTCCGGCCCGGGGAGACGCCCCGACGAGCAGCGTGAGCGCCAGGCTCAAGGCGCCGGCGGCGGCGAACGCCTTGGCGAAGAGGATCGGATCGGGCATCTCTGGTCCTCCTGAGACTGCCCCCGCCGCGGCCCGTGCCCGGCTATGTCCGCGAGAACACCAAAGGCCGGGGCGAGAGCGGCGCGAACAGCGAGCGGTGTCGAGGGCGGGGCCTACTTCTTCGTCCCCTCGAAGCTGAGCTGCACGAGGATGTCGTCGCCGACGGCTCCCAGCATCTTATCCATGCCGAATTCCGAGCGCTTGATCGTGAAATCACCGGCGTAGCCGGTGCGCCACACACCGCGCGGGAACTCCGCAGTGCGGCCCCCCTTCAGGAGGATCGTCAGGGGCCTCGTGACGCCGTGGAGCGTCAGCTCGCCGGCCACCTCGTAGCCCCCCTTGACCGGCTTCACCGCCTTGCTATTGAAGGTGATCGCCGGGAATTGCTTGGCGTTGAAGAAATCCGGGCTCTTCAGGTGCTCGTCGCGCTGGGCGTTGTCGGTGTCGATGCTGTCGGCCTGCGCCGAGAGCTCGAAGTACGTCCCCGCCGGGCTCTTCGCGTCGACGGCGAAGGTGCCGGAGAGGCCCTTGAAGCGGCCGTAGGTCCAGCTCAGGCCGAGATGCGAGGCTCGGAAGACGACTGCGGAGTGGGCGGGATCGACGGCGTACTCGCCGGCGCGAGCGCCGCCCGATACGGCGACTGCCAGGGCGGCAAGGACGAAGGAGATAGTGCGGATGCTCATCAACAGACTCCTTTCAAGAGAAGGAAGGGACATCGCCGTCGCGAGGCGCGGCGGCTGGGAGCGGCGAAGGGGACGGGCGACGACCGCCCCGTCCTAGGGTCGTTCCAAGCGTCTCCTCACGGGAGACGAATTGATGACACGGCGAGTTGGTAAATTGGTTGGGTTCTCCTTGCCCGGATTAAGGCGGCTCAGCCGAAACGATAGCCGCTGATGTGCTTGCCCATGATCACGTCGTGGAAGTCGCGCACTCCCGGGTCGCTCCCGGCCGCGCCGACCGCGACCATCAGGGGCAGGAGATGCTCTTCCCTGGGGTGGCATTCCCGCGCGAAGGGCGCGTCCTCCCACGCAGTCAGCGCCCGCTCGCGGGCCGACTGGTCGGCCTGGGTCACGGCCTGCGTCAGCCAAGCGTCGAACGCGGGCGAGGCGGTGTCCTGCCCGCGCCAGAAGGCCTGGAGGTTGTGGTAGCTGTTGCCGCTGCCGAGGATGAGGACGCCCTCGTCGCGGAGCGGCGCCAGCGCCCGGCCGATCGCCAGGTGGAATGCGGGGTCGAGGTCGTCGCGCAGCGACAGCATGACGACCGGGATATCGGCCGCCGGGTTGAGGATCAGCAACGGCACGAAGACCCCGTGATCGAAGCCGCGCCGGTCATCAGCCGCGGCCTCGACGCCCGCTTTGGCGAGCAGGTCTCGCACCCGCCTCGCCAGCGCGGGCGACCCGGGCGCCTTATAGCTCAATCGGTAGGTATGCTCCGGGAAGCCGTAATAATCAAAGAGCATGGGCGGGGACTGCGCAGTGCTGACTGTCGGCAGCGCCTCCTCCCAATGACCCGAGATGATGAGAATCGCCCGGGGCCGCTCGGGCAACCGATCGAGCAAGCCCGAAAGATAGTCGCGCAGGCCGTCGAAGTTCGCGCCGGGGATATCGATCCAGAAGCACGGGCCGCCGCCGTGCGACAGGAAGATGGTGGGTTGGCGGGTTGTGGTCATGGTCATCGGCTCCTGGTTGCTGGCGGCCCGGGGCACGTCAGCACTGCGGTAACGAACTCCCGGAGCGGGCGCGGCGGCCGGCCCGCCAGCCTTTAGACGTTGCCGGTGATGATGTCGGAGGACCCGTCCACGGGACCGTCCGAATTGACCTTCAACATCCGCGGCATATTCTTAGACGAGGATCGCCGGACGGAAAATGGCCAGAACGCCGATTCTTTGGTCCGATCGTCCAGGCTCTGAGATCCTTCGAGGGGTGGCCAATGGATGTCTTGACCGATGTACTTGAGAGTGTCCGGATGTGCAGCAACGTCTACGGCCGGATGGAATTGACCGCGCCCTGGGGGCTGCGAGTCGACTTCGGCGAGCAGGGCCATCCGTCATTCTACATGGTGTCGCGAGGGACGTGCTGGCTGGAGCTGGACGGGGTGACGGATCCGATTCCGCTGGCTGAGGGCGACTTCGTGCTCCTGCCGAAGGGGCGGCCGAATGCGCTCCGCGACGGCCCGGGGAGCCCGGCGATACCGATCGAGGAATTACTGGCAGCTTGTGCCGCGAAGTCCGGCGGGGGCGGGATCGGCCCGGTCCTTCGCCACGGGGGCGGCGGCGTGCCGACTTCCCTTGTCGCCGGGTGCTTCTCTTTCGAGAGCGAGGCAGGGATGCCGCTGCTCGACGCCCTGCCTCCCCTGATCCAAATCAAGGGGGACGAGGGGTCGCCGGTGCGGTGGCTGGAGTCGACGCTCCAGTTCCTCGCCGTCGAGGCGGCCTCGCCGGTGCCGGGGGCGGAGACGATCCGGAATCGCCTGGCCGATATCCTGTTCGTGCAGGCGATCCGGGCGCACATCGCCACCGCCGGGGCGAAGTCGGTCGGGTGGCTCCGGGCACTCGGCGACGAGCAGATCGGCGGGGCGCTGCGGCTGATCCACGAGCGGCCCGCTCACCCGTGGACCGTGGATTCGCTGGCCGACGGCGTGGCCATGTCCCGCTCGGCCTTCGCCGACCGATTCCGACACCTGGTCGGGGTTCCGCCGCACAGTTACGTGACGCGCTGGCGGATGCACAAGGCCTCGGGACTGCTGCGCCACGGTGACGCGACGATCGGCTCCGTCGCGAGGGCCGTGGGATACGAGAACGAGAGCTCCTTTGGCAAGGTCTTCAAGCGCTACACAGGCCAGGCCCCCGGCGAGTTTCGTGCGAGGTCGAATGAGGCAGTCGTCGGACGTCACGGGCGATGATTGCCCTGGAAGGAGACTTTGCATTCGGGCGGATCATGTCCCCGAGGAACTGGGACGACGGTCCGCCAAGCGGACCCTACGTCAATCTCAAGACTCGGGGCTCTCCAGAAGCTCCTGGAGCCGCGCTGCCAGGACAGGCTCGAACCGGTCCAGCCAGCTTGCATCGATCAGACCGACCTCCGCGAGATCCAGCAGGTGAACCTGGTCTTTGCGGCAAAACGAGGTCAGCTTCATCCGGACCAAAGGCTCCAGCCCCAGCAGGCGGAACTCGGCCGAATCTTCGGCCTCCGCCGTGTCGGGAGCAGGAAATGCGTACTCCGGGTGCGCCTTTTCACCGGCGAAGACGACATGCACGGCCTCTCGGGTGCGGGCGTTGGGGCCGTCGAGGAACAGATCCACGCTGCTTACGTGGTGGTACACAAAACCCGCGCCCGCCAGGGCGGCTTTTGCGACGTCGAGATTGGCCCGGTCGAGTAAGAGATCGACATCCTGAGTATTTCGCACCGCCGACTCGTCAACACGGGCCACCCAGGCTGCCACGGCGTTGCCTCCGACCACGGCGTAGGGAATCTTCGACGCTTCGAGTGCCCTCGCTGCGCGAAGCAGGCGGTCGCGAACTTTCTCCACAGCCCGGACCATCCTTTCCAGGGAAACCTCGCCGATTTTGAGGTCGGGCTCGCCTAAGCCCATTGCTTCACCAGGCTGTAGGGAAGGACCTTGACGCCGCGGCCACGCAGAGGGGCCAGGGCTTCCTTGAGCCGGTCAAGTTGCTGCTGCCATGCGGTGTGGCCAAGTGAGCCGGTCGCGGGATCGTTCGGGGAGGAATCACCGAGCTCTTTCTCGTCCAGCAAGAATACGGCGTCGCCCCGGCCGAATTCCAGCGAATCAAGCAATCGGCCCGTTTTTTCCACGTGCGTGTCGGCGTGATCCGCTCCTCCGGCTCCTACCAGGAAAAGCAGGCTGACCCGGATTCCCGCCGCCTTGAGGTTGGAGACGAGCAATCGCAAATCATCGTCGCTGCCAGTGTCGCGATAGAGACTTCGCACGCGTGGATCACCGGATTCGACTCCCAGGGTGACATGAATCAGGTGGCGCTCGCGAGCGGACTTCAAGGCATCGAACGGGAGACCGCCGACGGGGAAAATATCCTGGAAGATATGAATGCCCTCAAGCTGCGGCGTTAGCTCGTCACTCGTCGACTTCTTCTTGTTCAAACCATCCGCGATTCCAAAGACCCCGCTGACAATCTCCAGGAACTTGAGCAAGTCGTCGGGACGATTCAGCAAATTGCCGCCGGTCAGGAAGGCAATCCGGCTCTGGAGCAAACGGCGGCCCATGAGCTGGGCCACCTTTTCAGCGTGATCCTCGAAATCGGCGGGTGTGCGGTAATGTGGCTGGCCGGAGAAGCGACAGCCGAAGCTCACGCCGTTGGCTTGTCCCTCCGTTGCCTGGAGCACGACGGCATTCTGGCAATCCGGTGGCACAAAAGGCAACGAGCCGTAGACGGACTGATAGTTCTGGCGATGCCGGTCCCAGGCGGCGGCATCCCATCCGGCGATGCTTGCCAGAATGTCTCGAAGTTTATGGTCATCAAGAGCTTGCGCCTTGTCAGCCGGCGGATTTCGGCGTTCCAGGCGGCCCGCGTCAAGCTCGCGCGAGAGTCTTACGGCGATGTCGCGCACCGAGAGATCCAGGTTTTCGATTTCGCGTTCTTCGAGCGTCCGGCGCCTCATCACCATGCTGCCGTCTTCACGCGTCCGGTCAATGGCGTAAACGCTTGTATCCAGGCTCTTGAGGTAATGGGTCGGTTCGAGATAGGCCCGTTGCCAACGGCCCTCGAGATCGAAGTGATAGATCGGCGCATCGCCGAAATAAAGTGAAAACGCGCCCTTCTTGATGCCCGCGAAGACCATCTCCGACGCAACGGTGGGCGCAACCAAGCCGATCCGGCTGTGGTAAAGAGCGCCACTTTCGAGCAGGCATGAGGCTTCGGACTTGTCAGTCTGGGTCATAAGAATCCTGTCGCCAAACCCGCGGGCGACTGAAGCGCGAGGCCGAGCCCACGGGGAAACGCTCTCGCCAATTTTAGAAGCCTGATTATACTACGCGCCGGCCGTGGTGGCTCTCATGGACCCAGGCAAGCCACGCCGGCCGCGCCAGCAGGGATCGCTCGCACGCTGGCTTTAAGGAGGAGGCCGTGGACCGAGATGCCGCTTGGGCTTCCGCCGACCCGTCGGCTGCCGGCTGGCTCGCCAGGAACAGGGGCTGGTCCACGCCCGTCTTGATTGGCATTCTCGCCCTGGTCTTGAACCTGGCGGGGAATGCTCGGACCGGTCTCTGGGATCGCGATGAGCCACGCTACGTGGTGGCCGTGCATGAGATGAGGGCGCGAGGCGACTGGATTGTCCCGACGTTCAACGGCGAGCCTCGATATCACAAGCCGATCCTCGTTTACTGGCTAATGGGACTGAGCACGGCCATCGCCGGCGATTCGCCGTTTGGGGCGCGGCTGGTCTCGGCAGTGGCAGGCTCACTTTCTTGTGTGCTCGTCTATGCCCTGGGCAAGCGCATGTTGGGCTGGCACGGAGGGCTCTTAGCCGCGCTCATGCTGGCGGTTTCGCCCATCATGGTCGCCGAGAGCAAGCTGGCGACGACCGACGCGACCCTGACCTTGTGGCTGGTTGGCTGCCAGTATTGCCTGCGTGAGCTGGCTGTGCGACCGCGTGGCGGGTTGGCCGCGGCCTTCTGGATCTGTCTGAGCCTCGCCTGTCTGACCAAGGGGCCGATCGGTCCAGTTCTTCTTGCCGCTTCCGCGGCGCTTGGCTGGTGGTTCGGCTGGCCGGCGCCTGAGGTGTGGAAGCGGCTCTCGCCGCGGTGGGGGCTTCCTGGGCTTCTGGGGGCGACCTTGCCCTGGTATCTGACCGTGGCCTTGATCTCCCGGGGCCAATACCTTCGCTTCGCGATCGGCACGCAGATCGTCCAGCGTCTCACAAGCGGCATGGAGGAGCATGGGGCGTTTCCAGGTTACTACGCAGCGCTCTCCACGCTGGCATTTTACCCCTGGTCGGTCCTGGTTCCCGCGGCGGCATGGGGCGCCTGGACCCGCCGAAAGACCAGCCCTGACCTCGGGTTCATGCTGGGGTGGATGCTCGGCCCGTGGCTCCTTCTGGAATGCTTGCCAACGCGATTGATCCACTATTACCTGCCGGCCTATCCTGCCTGCGCACTTTTGGTTGCGTGGATGGTCAAGACACTGGCGTCCGAGGAGCTGGGGCTGCGGCGCTGGCCGCTAGGCCGTCTTTGCCTAGGGCTTTTAGGAGGAATCGGTATTGCCGCGGCCGTAGGGTTGGCGGCGGCAGCGGTGACGGCACCGGGACATTTGCGCCCACCTCTGGTGGTCCTGGCCGCGGTACTGGGGGCGGGCACGCTGACGGCCATGCTGTCATTGCAGCGGGGGTTCACGACGCGCGCCGTGCACGGTCTGATCGTGGCCTGGAGTATCTTCCTGATGGTTGCCGGCGGCTGGCTGATTCCCTCGGCCGAAACGTACCGGATGTCCAGGCGAGTCGGCGAGCAGCTCGCGGCCTGCGTGGTGCGGACCGGAATCGAGCCGGTGCTCCTAAACTATCAGGAGCCCGGTCTGATCCATGCCATGGGCCGGCCGGTCGCCACGGTCCGTGACCGCGAAGGCTTTTACGAGCTGCTCGACCGGAAAGGGGCGCTGGTGTCGGTTATCACACCCGAAGAGACGACCGAGATTGCCGACAAGTACGCGCTGGAGGTGAGCGTCGTCGAGAGCATCGAGGGCTTTAGCCTGACCAAGGGCAGAAGCGACACGCTGCAGATCGCGATCTTGCGGAGGGATCGAAAGGCCGTGGCCCGCGGCGGATCAGCCGCGCGCACGGCTTCCATCCAGCAGCCGCTGGTAAAGTGATCGGAGCTGGCGGGTCATTGTCTCGTGGCGGAACTGGTCGGCGAACCGGCGACGGCCCTCCTGTCCCAGGCGCTCTCGCAGGGCTGGGTCGTCGGCCAGCCGCAGCACCGCGGACTGGAGTGCAGGCAAGTCTCGAGGCTTGATCAGGAAGCCGGTTTCGGGAAGGACGACCTCGCGGGCGCCGTCGATGTCGTAGCTGATGACCGGGCGGCCGACCAAAAGGGCCTGGGGAAGGACGCGCGCGAGCCCCTCCCGGAGGCTCGGGTGGATGACGGCGTCGACCCCGGCCAAGAGCTCGGGAATGGCATCCGGCGGGACGAGCCCCGTGAGGATGAAGGCGTGGCGTACGCCCTGACGCTCGAGATCGAAAATGAGGCGGTCGCGGAGGATACCGTCGCCGATCCAGACGAATCGCACCTTGGGGTTGGCTCGGAGCACTGCGGGGGCGATGGCGACCAGGTCGTCATGACCCTTGAGCTCAAAGAGCCGAGCAACGGTCGCGAAGGCGATCTCGTCGTCGGCCAGCCCCAGCTCGCGGCGGACCTCCTGGCGTGAGCGGCGAGGGCTCAAGAACGCGTCGGCGTCCATGCCGCTGTAGACGGTACTAAACTGGTCGTCACGGCCGACGCCCGCTGCCCGGGCCTGCTCGGTCATGGCGTCGCAGACGCTGACGATCGCGTGACAACGCTGGGCCGCCCAACGCTCAAGCGCGATGTACATCCGGTTGCGCAGCGGAGTCTCGAAGGCGCCGAAGGGCATGCCGTGGATCGTGTGCACGACGGCCGGTACGCGCTCGTGCCAGGCGGCTGCCCGACCCAGTATTCCGGCCTTCGAGCTATGCGTGTGGACCACCTCGGGCCGCAGCCGCCGAAACGCCGCGCGCAGCTTCCTGTACGCTTTTACGTCGGTCCAGGGGCGAATTGCACGGACCAGCTCGGGCATGAGCTCGACCCTGACCTCACGCCGCCGAGCCCGGTCGAATAGATCGCCCTCTGGACCTTCCGCCGGACCGGTGATCAACGTCACGTCGTCATGATAATCATGATGCAGGTCCTCGACAGAAAGCAGCGTGTTCTCCTGGGCGCCGCCGATGATCAAACGAGTGATCACGTGTACAATCTTCATGATCGATAATCCCTCGGCACCGTAAAATGCCTCATCACCGCTCACGCCGGGGGTGTTTTCGAGGTCAATCGATCGGAGGGCCAGTGCGGCGGTGAAAAAATGCGATGAGATTGCAACAAAGGATGATCGTGGATAGCCCGAAGGCCTTCGCTTTGGCCAAGCGGATGTTCACATATCCCATGTAAGGCCGCGGCGTCCGTCGCCCCGAAGTGCTGGCAGGCGTCCAATGGCGGTGCTTCAGCCAACCGTTTCTGCACAATCGCCGTTTCCATAAACGCGTAGTTATGTGTTATTCTGGCAGACCGAATACAGGTGGTCAAGAGCTTGCCGGAGGAGGCCATCCGGCATCTCTCCGCAGCTTGCGCGGGTGCACCCCGGGCCCTGCCTTGATCGGAGCAGGTCGGCCCAAGGGCCATGTGCGAGAGCATCGCCCCTCTCACTTGCAAAGTCATTCTGTCGCTTGATCTCCGAGCGGACCGGGCGGAGCGTCTTCGCGAAGCCGCAGTCCGATGGGCAAGCTATCGCCCAGCACCTGGCCCTCCTGAATGGCTTCGAGCTCGTGGTATTCCCGAACCGGCCGGGTCGCAAACTCGTCGGCGCCGAGCTGATCGAGGCGGTCGATGACCTGCGTGCGCAGCGAGTCGGGCAGGTCGCGAGCCCGGTCGCCCGAGAACCGGGCAAGTTGAGCCAGTGCGAAGATGGCATCGCCGGTTTCACGGCCCGGGGCCAGCGGTTGAGCGATGAGCGCCTGGACCCAGCGCTCGGCGGCCTCACGGCTCACAACGGTGTTGGCCAGTCCGTAAAGAGGCACGCGGGCGCCAAGCCGTCCCAGACACCACAGCGCGTAGGCCGGCGCGGCGGGACGGGCAAGCTCCTTCAAGAGGGCTTCGCCGAGGGCTTCCTTGACCTCGGCGGCGAGCCGCTCCAGGCTTGCGGCGCAGCGCCACATCTCGGCTAGCTCGTGCGTCTCGGGCTTGGGCCGCCCGGCCTTTTTCGAGGGACTTGTGCCCTTGGCGGGGAGCAGAAACGGGGCAGCCCGGCGGTAGATCTCGTCGTGGTGCGGCCGGCTCAACCCAGCCGACACCCTGCGCCAGAGAATCCACCATTCGGCCCAGCACTGGACGTCCTTCGAGTACTTGACGCCCTGGTGAAAGACCGGCCAGATCGCTTTGAGGCGGATCTCGTCGAGCGGATAGCCGCGGCCGGGCCGAAGCGCAAATCCAGCAAGGTTGAACCATCGCGACTCGTGCAGCGGTCCCTTTTGCCTCTGGTCGGCCAGCTCGAAAAGCGGCTCCCAGCAGGCGCGGAGGGCCGAGGGAGGCCACTGGTCGCGGGGCGCATCCAGTAGTTCCTCCAGTCGCTTCACCAGGCGTGCCGGGCCGGCTTCGGAGCTGGCCGCCGAGGCGGGAGCCGCGAACGCAGCGCGGATCGCAGCGATGGCCGCGTCCACCTCGGACTGCTCGATGATCACCCGGTCGGTCTCCTCGCCGGCGACCGTCGCGCGGGGGGTGGGCTGACCGGCCGGGCCGCGAAGCTGGATCTGCAGCCGCCAGCGCCGCTCGTCGGTTCGCGACTGGCACCAAAGCTCGATTGTGCCCACTTCCGTCACCCGCGCCGCCAGGCTCACCGGTACGCGCTCGGCTTTCGCCTTACGCCCGACGCGCATCAGGCTCTGCAGCGGGGGCAGTTCCCGAATCGAGTCCGGGTCGGCGGCCACCAGGTCGCCCGGTCGGTCGTCGGGCCGGACCGAGCTCGACGCCAGCGGAAAGACGACCGGCTGGCCCATGAGCAGATCGAAGTCATGCCCGGCGATCGTGATATCGTCACCCTCTTGCGAGTCGCGAGGCACCACGCACATCCACGGCCGCGCCGTCTCTCGCGTGTCCAGACCGACGTAAAACGAGCGTGCCGTCCCGCCGCCGATCCGGATTCCTCCGCCCCGGCGGACAACACCGTAATACGCCGCCCCTTGTGCGACGGCCAGATCGAGCGAAACGTTCGTCAAGACCCGCGGTGCGTAGGCCGGCCCTGGGTCGTCGCCAAACCATGAGGCCACCACCTCCACAATGCGGTTGCGCACGCGATCGGGCGTCAGAGCGCCGCCGTTGAACAAGAACGCGTCGGGCCGAGCCGGGCGATCCGCGGCTTGATGTCCTTCCTGGCCGACCCCCTTGGCCCGGTGCCTGCGCAGAAAGGCACTCAAGTGCTTGAGCACGGCAGGATCGGCCACGAACGGCAGGCCAAATTCTTGCAGGCCCGACCGCGCCCCGCGGTGGGGGTCCTGGCCACGCGGAACCAGGGGGAAGAAACCATCCAGCGCAATGGATGTCACTTCCTGCCTGGTCAATTCCGACTGGATGCTGCCGCCGATGATCCGGGACCCGCGCCCCGCGATCGTCACCGGCCAGCGATCAATGAGCGGCTGTTGCTCGACGAGGAGCTTCTCCTTGGCCGTCCGGCAGGCGAAGCGGAGGGCGCTCCACTGCTCGGTGTCCAGCCGCATCCCACCCAGCTTTTTCTCGACGTGATGCGCCAGTGCCAGGTCGATGTTGTCGCCGCCGAGCATCAGATGGTCGCCGACGGCCACGCGCCGAAAGCCAGGGCCGGTGGGCGTCTCGACCACGGTGATCAGGCTGAAATCGGTCGTGCCGCCGCCGATGTCGCAGACCAAGATCAGCTCACCGGCGCGAACCTCACGCTGCCACCGGTCCTGATGCGAGACGATCCAGCAGTAAAACGCCGCCTGGGGCTCTTCCAAGAGCGTAATCGACGTCAGCTCAGCTTTTTTCGCGGCCTCGAGGGTCAGTTCGCGAGCGGCCTCGTCAAACGACGCGGGAACGGTCAGAACGACTTCCTGCTGCTGGAGCTGCAAGGCGGGTTGGTTGCTTCCAAACGTGAAGTTCCAGGCATCACGGATGTGGCGCAGATAGGCCGCCGAGGCCTCGACCGGCGAAATTTTCTTGATCTCCTGAGGCGAGCCCCAGGGCAAGATTTCGGCCTCGCGATCGACGCCCGAGTGGCAGAGCCAGCTCTTGGCGCTACTGACCAGCCGGGACGGGACCCGGGCCCCCTGGATCCTGGCGAACTCGCCGATGATCTGCGGACCGTCGTCGCTCCAGGGCAGCCGCGCCGCACCCGGGGGCAGCTCCGGCCCTCCGGAGAGATAAAGGAACGACGGCAGCATGGACCGGGGCGCTGTCTCACCGGGCGCGACAAGCTGGGGCACGTCGAACATCCGGATGTCGGCCGCGGGCCGGTCCCGACCCTTGGTGTCGACATAGGCCACCGCACAGTTGGTCGTCCCCAGATCAATACCGACGATGTACCGTGAACGTGTCATCCCGCGTGTCCCAGGGGCCGCACTGTTCCCTGGTCCATGATAAGAGCCCAAGGCGGTTGCGAAAACCGAGATGAAGAGATTCAGCCACAGATGGACGCCGGGGACCGATCACGGCCACGGAGAAAATGCAAATCGAGCCACAGATGGACACTGGGGACAGATCATGGATGCGGGAAAACTGCACGTCCGGTTTGAAGAGGGCGGAGGCGGCGGGTTACACCGCCCCTCTGCTACTCGACTGGCGAATTCTCTCCTCCATCCGTGGCCCGATCTCCGGTCTTCATCTGTGGCCGGCTTTTTCAGTCCATCCGTGGCCCAGCGAAAGGCTAGGAGGCCGTGGCCGGCGCCGGGTCGGGCTGGCCGCGAAACCCGGCAAGCAGGCGGCGTGCATCCTGCGACGCGGCCGCCGCTCCCGCCTTGAAACCCTCGAAGACAGGCGTCGGCAGGATGTCCGCTCCGGCCTGCGCGACCAGCGCAGCCGGAAAGACCACGCCGAAGCTGATGGCATAGCTCGTCGAGTAGACAACCTGGGTTGCACCGGCGCCTAGTGAGGCGGCCGAAACCGGCAGCTCGGCCGGGGCGATCTCATCGACCTTGCCGTGGTCGCGAAGCCAGCGTTCCTGGAAGGTCCGCTGCGCGGCCTCTTCCACGCCGCTGAGAAAGGCGTTATCGACCATGACGCCAATGACCGCGCCGATGAAGGGAATGCCCTCCTCGATTTTCTGTTCCAAGAGGGCGCTTCCGACCGCGCCGGCAAGCTCCTCGCCCATGTCGTCCTCGAGCCGGGCATTGGTGGCGGAGAGCAGCCGCTCCGCGTCTTCCTTCGAGCAGGTTCGATCTTCCAGTTGGCGGATCAAATGCCGGGCTCGCTGACGATCTTGCGGATCATCGAGCAGGGACATGCCGATGATCGCCAGGACAAGCGTTTCATCCTGGTCGGCGTCGATCGGGTATCCATAGCAGGCGGCGACCCGGTGAACCGTCCGCAAAGCCAAAATGATCTCGGCGGGAAGCTGCAAGAGTTCGGTCGCCAGCCCGCCGACGTTGGCCAGCAAGCTTTCCGACGTGATCATTTCGCGGCTGACGAGCCGCACCTTATCGACCAAGCCGTCGCAGCGCTCGAGCGGACCCGAACGCAATTCCGCCAGGTTCTCAATGCCCAGTGCCTGCTGGATCACGTCCCGGCCGTGCCGCCAGTCGGCCGCCTGATGAACTCGGTCGAACATGGCACGAGCCCGGCTGGCGGGAATGAGCCTCTCGAAGAACCGGTCCAACGGCCACCGGAGGGTATCCAATGTGCGCTCTAAGAAACCGGGCTTGCGGGCCTTCCACGCGGCGATCTGGGCAACCTGAGCGGCCTCGTACGGCAAAAGCGCTGACGATTCCATGAGATTGACTCGATGGGTGGAGGTGACGACCAGCAATTTGGCAGCAGGGTTTACCCAGCCTTCCAGGATAGGCCAAGATCCGGGGCGATTCAATGATCGGAGTCGGATCGTCCTCAGGGGATCGGGCAGGCTGGGGCGTTCCAGATCTCGCGGGCGTATTCGCGGATCGTGCGATCGGATGAAAACCGGCCGCTGCCGGCCACGTTCACGATCGCCTTGCGGACCCACGCGCAGGGATCCTCGCGGTATAAAGTCGCGATGTGCTCCTGCGCATTGACATAACTCGCGAGATCGGCAAGGTGCATGTAATGGTCGCCGTGCGTCAGTAGCGCCTGGCGGATGGGTTCGAAGAGCCCTGACTGGCTGCTGACGTGCTCGCTGAAGAGCAAGTCCAGCGCCGCATGCGTCTCGGGCTCGTTATCGTAATGCCAGTGTGGGTTGTACCACGACTGGCTGGAAGCGACCTGCTCGGCGGTCAGGCCGAAGAAGAAGATGTTGTCCTCGCCGACCTCCTCGCCGATCTCGATCGTGGCGCCGTCGCGGGTGCCGACTGTGAGCGCCCCGTTCATCATGAACTTCATGTTGCTGGTGCCGCTGGCCTCGTAACCGGCTGTCGAGATTTGTTCCGAGACGTCGCTGGCGGGGATCAAGCGCTGGGCGAGCGTGACGCTGTAGTTGGGCAGGAAGACGACCTTCAGCCGACCCCGGACCGCTGGGTCGCGATCGATGGCCGCGCCGACGTCGCCGATGAGCTTGATGATGAGCTTGGCAAGGTGATACGCGGGGGCTGCCTTGCCGGCAAAGAGAAAGGTCCGGGGCGTAGGGTCAAAGTGCGCGTCTGATCTCAGCCGGTGATACATGACCATGATGTGGAGCACGTTGAGGAGCTGCCGCTTGTACTCGTGGATGCGCTTGACCTGGCTGTCGAAGATCGTGTGGACATCAAGGGTGATGCCAAGCTCGCTTTTCACCCAGGCCGCGAATTTTTCCTTGGCGGCTTTCTTGGCTCCGGCGAAGCCGTCGCGAAAGCCCGGGTCGTCGGCCAGCTCGCGGAGCCGGCGGAGCTGCTCCAGATCGGTCGCCCAACCCTCGCCAACCGCCTCGGTCAAGAGCGCGGCCAGGTCCGGATTGGCCAGAAGCAGCCATCGCCTGGGGGTCACGCCGTTGGTCTTATTGTTGAAGCGGTGGGGAAACATTTGGGCGAAGTCGGCAACGGTCTTCTCGCGCAGCAGGCGACTGTGAATCTGGGCCACTCCGTTGGTGCTGTGGGTGCCCACGATCGCCAGATTGGCCATCCGAACCTTACGCACGGGTGCCTCTTCGATCAAGCTCATCCGGCCGAGCCGGTCCCCATCGCCGGGGAAGTGGGCCTGAACATCCTGGAGGAAGTGCGCGTTGATCTGGTAGATCAGCTCGAGATGCCGCGGCAAGAACAGCTCGAAGAGCTCGACGGGCCACTTCTCAAGCGCCTCGGGAAGAAGCGTGTGGTTGGTGTAGGCCAACGTCCTGACCGTCAAGTCCCAGGCCTCTTCCCAGGCGAGCTTCGCATCGTCCAGAAGAATTCTCATAAGCTCGGCGACGGCCAAGGCCGGGTGGGTATCGTTGAGCTGGATGGCAACCTTCTCAGGCAAGGCGGGCCAGTCGTTGCCCCGCTGTCGGAATCTCCGGATAATGTCCGCCAGCGAGCAGGCCACCAGGAAGTACTCTTGCAGAAACCGCAGCGAGCGGCCCTGGGGCGTAGAATCGTCGGGATAAAGGACCTTCGTCAGCGATTCGGCGACGATCTTGTCGAGCACCGCGCCGAAGAATTCGCCGCCGGAGAACTCCCCGAAATCGAAGAAGTCGGGAGACGACGCCGACCAGAGCCGCAGCGTGTTGATCGTCTTCCCGCCGTAGCCGACGACCGCACGGTCATAGGGCAGCCCCAGCAGGTGAATCGGCTGCCTGGGGATCTGGTGGATCATGCCCCCCTCGAGCCGGAACGAGCAGTTCAGCGGTACTTCGACGGCTTCGGTGGTCCGATCCACTTCCCAGGGATCGGGATCACGTAGCCAGTTATCGGGCTGCTCGACCTGATAGCCCGCCTTGATCTCCTGGCGGAACATTCCATATTCATACCGCAGTCCGTAACCATAAGCCGGGATTTCCAGGGTCGCCAACGAATCCAGGAAGCAGGCCGCCAGACGGCCCAGGCCGCCATTTCCCAGCCCGGCGTCGGGCTCGGCCTCCAGGATCTTGGTCCAGTCCTGGTGCGGATCGGAGCGGAGATCCTCACACACGAACGACTCGACGCCAAGGTTGGTAATCGTGCTGGAAAGCGTACGGCCGATCAGGAACTCCATCGATAGGTAATACACCTGCTTGGGGTTCTCTTGATCGTGGGTCGACTGAGTCAACAGCCAGCGTTGAGTGAGCAGATCTCGCAACGACCGCGCCAGCGCCTCGAACCGTTGCCGCTGGTCCGCCTCCTCCATCGCCACGGCGTGGTCGAAGATCAAGTGACGATCGTAATAGTCGCGATCGGCGAACCGAAGACCAAACTCGTACTGCTGGAGGCTGGCTGCGACGGTCTGGGTGGCCATGTGCGATCTCCCGGGCTAGTATCGGTCGGACGGTGCACTCGACCACGACATGATCGCCGAGCGATCACAGGGCTGCAAACAAAAACGCGACGGGAACCGCCTGAGAATCTTCCCGGAGCCCCGACGCGCCGGGTCTTCGCCAGAGCCTCTCAACCGGCCGATTCAGCGAGGAGCCGGCGAAACCCCGCTTGCTCAAAGTGCCGGTCGGTCGTCAGCGCCTCTTCGACTCCGCGTTCCCTCATCAACAGGAAACTGATCGCGTCGCAGAGTGAATACGACTTGTCGAGCTGGGTCTGCAACAGTGAGCAAGATCTTCGTCAATTCTCTCATTGTCGGCCGATCGCGGGTCGGAGCTATCGATCCGGCCGAAATGTCTGCGAAAGCGGGATCTCGCGGCCTCCGCTTCCGGATTGTCCCCAGGTCCGTTCCCTGAATGACCAGCCGGGGGCATAGGCAAGGTTTTCACAGCGGGGCCTTGTGGTGGCATTTCGCCGTGCTCGACTCTGTACCGCTCAGCCAAAGTGAGGACAATCCAGTCTGCTGCGCTCAATCCCTTTTCACGCGCGGATGATTCCAGCCAGGCGATCATGGCTTCAGGTAGTTCGAGCGTGACGGTTCGAATCATGTCGCCAGCCCCTTTTCGATCACCGGCGGAGGACTGGCCGCCCCGCGACCGACCGATTCCAGACCTGTTCATTTCATCTTACACCAGGGGCAAACCGCCGAGAAAAAAGACGTGTGAGGCTCGACATCTCGGACACGTCACGAAACCACAAAATTGACCAGCTTCCCCGGGACGACGACGACCTTGCGGATGGTCTTGCCCACCAGGAGCGCGGCGACGCGGTCGTCGTTTCGCGCGGCGGTCTCGAGCTGGGATGAGCTGGCTCCGGCCGGCACGGTCACCCGCCCCCGCACCTTGCCGTTGACCTGCACCGGCACCTCGACTTCGTCGTCCTTCAAGAGCTCTGGGTCGTAACCGGGCCAGGGCTCGAAGGCCAGCGTCTCTTCGTGACCCAAAATCTGCCAGATCTCCTCGGCAACGTGCGGCGCCATGGGAGAGAGCAAGAGCGTGAAGGTTTCCATCGCCTTCTTGGGACGGATCTCCGTCGCCGTGAAGGCATTGACGAATTCCATCAGGCGGCTGATGGCGGTATTGAAGCGGAGTGCTTCGTAATCGTCGGTGACGGTGGCGACGGTCCGCGCGATCAACCGCGACTGATCGCGGCTGGGCTCGATGTCCTCGACCCTGGGATCGAGGCGGACCTCGTGCGACTCGGCATCGACGATCATGCGCCACGCCCGGCCCAAAAAGCGGTAGACGCCCTCGACGCCCTTCATGTTCCAGGGTTTCACGGCTTCGAGCGGACCCATGAACATCTCGTAAAGCCGCAGACTATCAGCACCGTATTCCTCGACCACGGCGTCAGGGTTGATCACGTTGCCCCGGCTCTTGGACATCTTGTGAGCGCGGGCCTCAACCGGAGCATCACGGTGTTCAGGATCATTCTCATAGGCGCGCCAGTAGTAGCGGCCACTTCGATGCACCACCTCTTCTTCCCGCAGTTTCCGGGGCTCGAAGGTTCCCTCGAAGTCGGGATCGAACGGATGGTCTGCGGTTTCCCCGGCCATCCGCCCCCAGTAGCCGGTGTACTCGACCTCGCCTAAGATCATGCCCTGGTTGACAAGCCGCTGGAACGGTTCGGGAGTGCTGACCAGTCCGCGATCGAAGAGAACCTTGTGCCAGAACCGGCTGTAGAGCAGATGCAGGACCGCGTGCTCGGCGCCGCCGACGTACAAATCGACGGGCATCCAGTACTTCTCTTTCGCGGGGTCCCAGGGCCGTTCGGCATTGCCGGGATCGAGATAGCGCAGATAATACCAGCACGATCCGGCCCACTGGGGCATCGTGTTGGTCTCGCGACGCAGCCCTGGAGCGTAACTCGCCCAGTCGCTGGCCTTGGAAAGAGGCGGCTCGGGCTTGCCGGTGGGTTTGAAGTCGTCGAGCTCGGGTAAGAGCACAGGCAGTTCGGTCTCGGGGACGGGCCGCGCGCAGTCGTGCTCGTCCAGGACCATCGGAAACGGCTCGCCCCAGTAGCGCTGGCGCGAGAAGAGCCAGTCACGGAGCTTGAAGTTGACGGCCCGGCGGCCCAGGCCTGCCTCGGCCAGCCATCGCGTGATTTCTCTCTTGGCTTCCTCGGTCGGCATGCCGCTGATGCTGAACTCCGCGTTCTGCGACTGGATCGAGACCCCGAGCTCGCAATAGGCCTGGGCAAAGGCGCCGGGATTCTGCACGTAAGTGGGGCGGAACTGGGTCCAGTCGTGCTCGGGGTCGGGGAAGCTTCCCCGTTGTTCCTTGAGCCACTCATCCGGCGGCATGACGACGGCGACGATGGGCAGCCCGAACGCCTTGGCAAACTCAAAGTCGCGCTCGTC
Organism: Isosphaeraceae bacterium; assembly: GCA_052146555.1. Classification (GTDB taxonomy): domain Bacteria; phylum Planctomycetota; class Planctomycetia; order Isosphaerales; family Isosphaeraceae; genus Aquisphaera. The sequence continues at coordinate 9,367 of JBKQMU010000186.1, read as the reverse complement.
GTGTCCTGGCACGGCCATGATGGCGCCGGTGCCATAACCCATGAGCACATAGTCAGCAATCCAGATCGGAATCGGCTTTCCCGTGACCGGATTGATGGCGTAACCGCCGGTGAAGACGCCGGACTTGGTCCGGGCCAGATCGCCGCGGTCCAGCTCGCTCTTGCGGGCTGCCTGCTCGCAGTAGCTGGCCACCTCGGCATCGCGCTGGGGCGTCGTGATCAGCTTGACCAAGGGATGTTCAGGCGCGAGCACCATGTAGGTCGCGCCAAAGAGGGTGTCGGGCCGGGTCGTGTAGATGCGGATCACGTCGTCGAAGGGATGTTCGAGGAACCCTTCGGACTGACGGCGGACTTTCCAGCTTGCCAGGTCGTCGTCCAGCAGGATCGGGAAATCGACCTCCGCTCCTTCGCTACGGCCCACCCAGTTGCGCTGCATGTCCTTGATGGGCCTGGGCCAGTCCACGAGCTCCAGATCATCGATCAGCCTTTCGGCGTAAGCGGTGATGCGCAACATCCACTGGGTCAGCGGCATCCGGACGACAGGAAAACCTCCACGTTCGCTCTTGCCGTCGATGACTTCCTCATTGGCCAGTACGGTTCCCAGCTCGGGGCACCAATTGACGGGCACGAGAGCCCGGTACGCCAGCCGCTTGCTGTCGCGGTAGGCGTCGGGATTGGCGGTTCCCGGCGGGATGGGAAGCTCGGCGATGGGCCGGCCCCTGCCCTGACGCGGCCGCCCGTCCGGTCCGGTCCACTCAAACTCGGGGTCGTACCAGGTATCGTAAAGTTTCAGGAAAATCCACTGCGTCCACTTGTAGTACGCCGGGTCGGTGGTGTCGATCTCGCGGTCCCAGTCATACGAGAAGCCCAGCGACTTGACCTGGCGGCGGAAGGTGTCGATGTTGGCCTGAGTCGTGATCCGAGGATGGGTATTGGTCCGTACGGCGTACTGCTCAGCGGGAAGGCCGAAGGCGTCCCAGCCCATCGGGTGCAACACGTTGAACCCGCGCATCCGTTTATATCGGCACAGAATATCCGTCGCGGTGTAACCTTCGGGATGTCCCACATGCAGCCCGGCGGCGCTGGGGTAGGGAAACATATCCAGAATGTAGAGCTTAGGTTCGTCGCTATTCAGGTCGCGCGCGCGAAAAGTTTTGTGCAGCTCCCAGTAGGCTTGCCATTTCGGCTCGATCCGTTGGGGATGATAGGCGGGCATGACTCAAAATCTCCGATGCCGGCTTCCCGCTGTGGCCAGGAGCCCTTGCCCCGAGGCGAGCTCGTGGCCCTTCTGACAAAAAAAGCCCTCCGCAAGTTCGGGGGCTTCTTCTGCCGGCTAGCGATCAGAATAACCATTTACGCCTGCTCTTGGAAGGGTGCGGCAGGAGGATGATGTCTCAGCGCGGTTTATTAACGCGCTGCATCGAGCGATCAAGAGTCGGCGACACAGGCGCCTTGTCGCTGGGGCAGATTCGCGGTGCCAGGCTTGCTCTGGCGCAGGCGTTCCCACCTGGCCGAAGACGCCCGCGGAGAGGGCGCTCACGCGGACGTGAGCGAGGCACCCGGCAGATTTTGAACGGGAGTGGGGACAGCCTCCTGCTCCGTCGCCGATTGTTTCGGATGGTAAAACTTTCCACAAGCGGGTGCGGCATCGCCAGCGGACAACTTGAAAGAAAGATTTACAATTCCGCGCGGTCGCCCGCCATTCGGCCAAATGGCGTGTAGACTTGAGACGAAGACCAGGAAATTGAAACCCTCGCCGTGGACGGTCAGCCTCTCGTTCGGCACCACGCTTGCGATCCACGGGATGACGGGGGCCCGACCCGGGATGTCGGGAACGTTTCAACCCTGGCAAGGAGATGGAAAATGGCCTCAAACACACTGGCCCGGATTGTGCTGCGCCCTCGTCGGGCGCGGCCACTCGCAGCCGCCGCCCTGGCGCTTCTGGCAGCCTCCGGTTGCGGCAGCCATCGTCGTGACACACTGCGTCCCGTGTACGCCGCGCCCGCGGCCGTCCGGACGCCCTGCACCAACTGCGGCCAAGGTGCCGCCGCTGGCTCGGGCGTCATCGTCAGTGAGCCAGGCTCGACCTCCGGCTCTCCCACGCCGCGTGGTCTGTCTTCCGAACCGCAGATCGATGAGTCCGTGAACTCCAGCGAATCGACAGTTCCACCCCTCGGAAACGGGTCGGGACGGTCCACTCCGCGAAGCGCTGTGCCCGAACTCGCTCCCGAAGCCAGGCCCGGCGAAGAGCCGCAGCAGCTCGATGGCGTGCGATCGCAATCGCTTAAGCCTTCCAGCTCGCGCGGCACGTCGCCTTCTTCGCCCCCCTCGAAGAGCCCCGTGCTCCAAGGCCCCGCGCCAGCGCCTACCTCGTCGCTTCGGACGACCGACGGGGTCCGTACCGCCTCGACCACCGGTGGAGTGCGGCAGGCGAAATTGCAGGAACGGCTGAGCGAGTACTTCGTCGACGGCGCGGCGAGCGACCTCTTTTATCCCAACAAGGCAGACCGCCCCTGGCGGTACGTCATCTTGCACCACAGCGCGAGTGCCGCGGGAAGCTACAGCCAGATCGACGCCGAACACCGCAAGGTTCTTGGCTACGATGGCTGCGGCTACCATTTCGTCATCGGCAACGGAACCGGGTCAGGCGACGGCCAGATCGAGGTCGCGCAGCGCTGGATCAATCAGAAGCACGGTGTCCATTGCCGCAACGCCAAGAACGCGGATATCGACGAGTACAGCATCGGCATCTGCTTCATCGGCGACCTGGATAAAGAGCCTCCCACGCCCCGGCAACTGGCCGCGGCGAAGCTTCTGCTCGCTTACCTGAGCAATCGCTACGAGATTCCTCGCGGCCGGATCGACACGCATGCCCACCTTGCCGCGACGCCAACGGTCTGCCCGGGCAAGCGCTTCCCGGCCGACGTTCTGCAAGGCTCGATTCCCCGGTCCGCCAGCGCCTCGGGCCAGCCTTTCATGTCCGGGGCTACTCGGCTGGCTCGCGGCAAGGACCGGGAAACGTACTGAAGAAACCGACGACACCGCCGAGTGATATCACCGGTGAGCCACACCCTGGCAAGCCACACCTCTCGAGCCACACCCTGAGTCGCCATCTCCAACCCGCACGGAGGCGGGTTTTTGATGATCCTCGATGGACTCTAGCGTCCTTCCAGCCTTCGGACCGCCTCGTGCAAGAGGGCAATGACGGACATCGAGTCGGTGATCTCGCCCCGCCGCAACATCTCCCACGCCTCGTCCCACGACACGCGCTTCGCGTGCAGCTCTTCGGTTCCTTCGGGCATGCTCTGGCCGTGGGCCAGTTCCGTGGCGCGGAAGATATAGGCAATCTCGTCGCACACCGAGTTGGAAAGGTGCGCGGTGCTGATCAGCTCGAGCCGGGCGGCAGTTAGTCCTGCCTCCTCGCGCAGCTCGCGCAGGGCCGTCTCTTCAGGTGATTCCGATGCTGGGCTGCCCCCCTCCGGAATTTCCCATGAGTAAAGATCGAGCGGATAGCGGTACTGGCCGACCAGCCAGACGCTGCCGTCGTCCTCCACGGGCAAGACCCCGATGGCGCGGTTCCTGAACTCGACCACGCCGTAAATTCCAGGCTGGCCATCGGGCCGCAGCACCTGGTCCTCGCGCACGCGGATCCACGGGTTCTCGTAAACCAGGCGGCTGCTCAGGGTCCTCCACGGGTTCGACGGCTCGGACATGGTTTCGTCAAGCGACCACCCGGTCGTCCTCACTTGAGACGGCTCACAAGCTCATCGAACTTTTCCTGTGCCTCCTGCCAGTGACTGGGAGTCGTCCAGCACACCAACCGGCAGAAATAGCCGCCAAATGACAGGATGATGATTCGATAGTGAAGCCTCACGCCTCCGGTTTCGCCTGTGATCTCGTACTCCGCCGTTGCTCGGCCCGCGATGGATCGCTCCTGTAAGTCGGTCTCCCGGCGATTTACAAGCTTCGATTGCTTCGCTATGGCCTCCTTTGCCAGCCTGGCGTAAGCCATCAAATCATCGCTCTTGGCAAAGTCCGACCTGGGCTCAACGACCAGTTCAAAGTAGGCGGCGGCGTCCTCGTGCACGGCAAATTGGACAGCAGTCGTCACGGGCGGTAGTTTGGATTGCCACCCCGGCGGCAAGTCGACTTGAACCGTCCCGCGGCCGGCAGGCCCATCGGAGGGCGCTTGCTGTGCGCACGCCAGGGGCGGAACGAGCATAAGGCAGACCACAGCGAAGTGCGCATCGAGTCGCATTCTCATTGATAGTGCATCCAGAGTTACTGTCCTGACGAGCAGAACGTAGCGCGGCCGCCCAGGCCTGCCGCGCGAGCGTCCTTACCGTCTTGGCCGTTCCCTGTTCACTGGCCCAGGGCGGCTTTCAAGGAAGTTCCCATGTCCGCCGGGCTCTTGGCCACGCGGATGCCGGCATTCTCGAGCGCGGCGATCTTGTCTTCGGCCTTCCCTGAACCACCCGAGATGATGGCTCCGGCATGGCCCATCCGCTTGCCCGAAGGAGCGGTCTGGCCGGCGATGAAGGCGGCCATCGGCTTGGTGAACTTGCCAGAGGCCTTGAACTCGGCCGCCTGCTCCTCGGCGTTGCCGCCGATCTCGCCCATCATAAGCACGGCATCGGTGTTCGGGTCGGCCTCGAACAGGGCCAGGACGTCAACGAAGCTCGTGCCGTTGACCGGGTCGCCGCCGATGCCCACGCAGGTACTCTGGCCGATGCCCAGACTGGTAAGCTGCCAGACCGCCTCATACGTGAGCGTGCCGGAGCGGCTGACAACGCCCACCCGGCCCGGCTTGTGGATATAGCCGGGCATGATGCCGATTTTGCACTCACCCGGCGTGATGACGCCCGGGCAGTTAGGACCGATGAGCCGGGCATTGGGATAATGGGCTTTCAAGTACGCCACAGCGCGGGCCATGTCGGTGACCGGCGTTCCCTCTGTGATGGCGACGATGACCGTAATGCCGGCATCGGCGGCCTCCATGATGGCGTCGGCAGCGCCTCCGGCCGGCACGAAAATCATCGAGGCGTTGGCCCCGGTCTCTTTGACGGCCTCGGCACAGGTGTCAAAGACCGGCACGCCCACCGCCGTCTCACCCCCGCGCCCGGGAGTGACACCGCCCACCAGATTCGTGCCGTACGCCTTGCATTGCTCGGAATGAAACGCGCCCGCCTTGCCGGTGATGCCCTGACAGACCAGCCGCGTGTCCTTGTTGACCAGGATGCTCATCGATGCGTCCCCGTCCCCTTGATCCAGCCCGGGTCTCGCGATCCGGTCGGAGTTGGATTTACGAAACCAGAAAGTTCTTCGTCGATCGTTTATTCCGTTGCCTCGCGCTTTAGCTCCATGAGGAGCTTGCGGTAGGTCGGGCGCAGGGACTTCTCCAGATGTCGCGCGAACTCAGAGTCCAGCCGGTGCCGGCGGATCAGGCCGATCGCATCGGCGAGGTCCTGCGCCTTCAGGATATTCGAACTGCCGCTCCGCAGCTTGATCTCGACCAGATCCTCGAGCGAAACCGTCGTGATTCCATCGATCTCGACCATCCTGCGCGGTGCCTGCTTCAGTTGCTCGAGTGTCACCAGACGGACGGGCAAGCCCGAGTGGACGAACTCTTCCTTCCCCGGCTCCTGATCGAAGCCACTGGCGAGCAAGAGCTCGGCTAGAGGTTCCAGCGGGCCATCCGTAAAGACGTCAATGTCCGTGGTTGTCCGCACGTGGCCGTGGAGCACCACGGCGATGCCGCCGATGACGACACCCGGGATGCCGGCGTCACGCATGAGCCGGGAGATCTCGCGGGCAAGGTCGAGGATCGCGCTTTTCTGACTCAAGAGACCGAGAGCCTCGGCTCGCAAGCCGGTCGAAACGGCGGTGATCATAGGAGCTCACCTCGTGACGCCACGAGACTTACCATGGGGTGCTTCGCCTTAGGCCGCGCTTCCTTTCGCCGCGGCGACCACCTTTTGGGCGGCGTCGGTCAGTCCCTCGGCCGTAATGATCTTGCGACCGCTCTTCTCCAGGAGCGACTTGCCAATGTCCGAGTTCGTCCCCTCCAACCGCACGACCAGCGGAACACGGAAATCGATCTCGTCGTAGGCCGCCAGAAGCGCCGCGGCGATGATGTCGCACTTCATGATGCCGCCGAAGATGTTGACGAGCACGGCCCGCACCCGCGGCGTGGAGAGCATGATGCGGAAGCCCTCGAGCACCTGATCCTTGTCAGCGCCGCCGCCGACGTCGAGAAAGTTGGCCGGCTCGCCGCCGTGATACTTGATCAGGTCCATCGTGCTCATGGCTAGCCCGGCCCCGTTGACCAGGCATGCAATGTCGCCATCGAGGCTGACATACGAGAGCCCCGTACGCGAGGCACGCAGCTCGGCCGGGTCTTCCTCGGCCTCATCCAGCATGGCCGCGACGTCGGGATGGCGGAACATGGCGTTGTCGTCGAAGTTCATCTTGCAATCCAGCGCCAGGACGTCGCCCGCCTCGGTGACGATCAGCGGGTTGATTTCGGCCAGCGAGGCGTCGGTGTCGATGAACAGCCGGACGAAGTTCTTGAAGAAAACGGCCCCTTTCTTGGCCGTCGGCCCGGTGAGCCCCAGGGCCTTGCACACCTTACGGGCCTGGAAGTCGGCCAGGCCGACGCCGACGTCGATCGGCTCGCGGAGGATCTTCTCGGGCGTCTTGGCGGCGACCGTCTCGATCTCCACCCCCCCCTCGGTCGAGGCCATAAGGACGGGACACTTGAGATTGCGGTCGATGGCCATACCCAGGTAAAGCTCGCGGGCGATGTTGTGACCAGCCGTGACCAGCACCTTCGAGATCGTCTGCCCCGCCGCGCCAGTCTGATACGTGACAAGCGTCTTGCCCAGCATGCTGGCGGCCGCCTGCTCGGCCTCGGCCGCCGACCTCACAAGCTGAACTCCCTTGGCCATGCCCTCGGGACGTGGCTTCTTGCCGCTGGCGATCGCCAGAGCTTCCTCGCGATCGACCTCCGGGCCAATCGCAACGCCCTTGCCACGGCCGCCGGCGTGAACTTGGGCCTTGACGACAATCAACCCTCCACCAAGTGTGTCATAGGCCCGAGCCGCCTCGGCAGGTGTGCTGACGACCACCCCCGCGGGCACTGCGACCCCAGCCTTCTCCAACAGTTCTTTCGCCTGGTATTCGTGGACCTTCATCGCGACACGGTCCTTGATTCTAAAGAAACAGATCGTCTTCCAGTGGTTTCCGCGCGCCTTGCCGGATATTCCAAGTTTCGTTTGTAACACGCAGGCCAGCGCGATTCCAGGAGGCAGAATTCCGGCTCGGATCGAGGCCGCAAATTCGACGAGAGAGACCACGGACAGTCGACCGGTCCGCCCCGGACCTTTTCTTATCTTCAAAAAAATACTTCACATGCGTCTCGTCACCCGCTTCATTTGGGTCCGCCAACGAGTAAGATCGAGTCTCAAACGCAAGCATCGATCAGTCAGTGACACGTGCCCTAGGGAACGCGCGCTGAGCCTGACGCGCGATCGTGGGAGGGAGTTTCCATGCGAGGCTTCAACCGCTCGCGGCTCTGATCAGGTTCCTCCGCCGTGCATCACCCTTCGCCGTCAACCTCGCGCTGGATCCGGGCGATTTCCTCGTCGGTCAGGAGGGTGGAATCTCGAACCTCCAGCTCCCGGACCTCAGGCGCATCTTCAAGCTCACGAAACTGATCGAGCCAGTAGGCCGAATCGTCGGCCGAAGAGGTCGCCGGGCGAGCTGGAACAGAATTGGCCTCTGGCGATCCAGCGGCCTTCTGGCGCCGTCGCTCGTTCCGGAAGCGATCCAGCAGATCGAGAAATTGATCCGAGGTCAGGCAATGCGCCTTGCGCCTCGTCGCGGCCCTGCGGACGCGGTGATCCGACGAGACCACCGTCAGCGACCTGGGAACCGAGTGCCCCGCGATCAGCATCTCGATGCGCGCATCGGCATTCTCATCTCCAAGAGCAAAGATGAGAGTCAGCCCTTTATAGTTCGCTTCGAGATCGAAGTCGGCCGGCGGACTCTTGGCATCGAGGACCACCGTCGTCTGGCGGGCGCGGTCCGCACCCAGGCAATCAGCAAGAAAGTTCAGAAACCGTCGCCGTTGGAGCCGAAACGCCGAGGGAGGAAGCCTCTTTCCTTCCGGCCCGATGATGGCATGCATCAAATTGTACCCATCAATTAGCCATAGCATGACATACCAAGTGCGATGAACGGACAAACGAAAAAGGATAGTGGCTAAGATTCAGTGTAGTTTCCTGGTCTCTGAGCGTTCAAGAGTCAGAAATGTTTCGGGAGGAGGGTCGAGTGGGGAACCGGGGACTGGGAGATCGGCGCACCGGAAACAAAGACAGCTTTTTTCTTGAATTTATCAATCCAAGCCGTTTTAATTGCATGCTATCGAGCATTTCAACAAGCGGTGGTGAGAAGTGCCGAGCCTTTGCGCCCGAGGAATTCGTAGAATAAGGGCTGAGAACCAGCGAAGATGATCGGCGGTGGTAACGGTGACGCCCACTGAGTCGTTTGAGATCTCGTTCATGAGACTCTTGACGCTCATTTCTCGAATGGTGATCGACGAGGTGGATCGATGAGGCCGAAAACGAAAGAGTGGCCCGGCAGCCCGGTCGTGTTGATGGGATCGTTTCTACGACTCGTTCTGAGCCTCATTCCACTTCTGGCGTGCGCTCCTGGGGCTTCTGCACAGCAACAGATCGCCGTCGAGGCCGAGGAGGGAGAGATCTCTCTGGAGCTCGTCTATGGCTCAGAAAAGGAATCCTGGATTTCAGATGTGACCAAGAGTTTCAACCAAGCCGGGCACTTCAGTGGGGCCAGGCGAATCCGGGTGACCGCGACCCCGATGGGATCTGGCGAAGCCATCGACGAGGTACTCGCGGGCCGCCGCAAAGCTCATCTGATCAGTCCCGCGTCCGGAGCATTCATCGAACTGGCCAACGCCAGAGCACGCCATAGCGGCGCCGGCGAATTGATCAAAGGAACGAATAACCTCGTTCTCTCACCGGTGGTGATCGCCATCTGGAAGCCGATGGCACAGGCACTGGGATGGCCTGAGAAGGCCATCGGCTGGTCCGACATCCTGGCGCTGGCGCGCGAGCCAAAGGGCTGGGCGACCCGGGGGTATCCGGAGTGGGGGACCTTCAAATTCGGCCACACCCATCCCGAGTATTCCAACAGCGGACTGGTCAGCATTCTGGCCGAAGTCTACGCCGCCGCGGAAAAACACGACGACCTCACCCTCGAAGACCTGGCCAAGCCCTCAGTCGGCCATTTCTTGCACGATATTGAAAGTGCGGTGGTCCATTACGGTAGCTCGACCGGCTTCTTCG
>JBKQMU010000185.1:0-3111 GCA_052146555.1 Isosphaeraceae bacterium | reverse complement strand
GGAGGGCGTGCCCTGCCAGTGGCTCCGGACCGTCCGGGCCGCCTCCTGCACCTGTTCCCATTCGTGGTGTGTCATAATCGAACAATACCTGTACCGGCATCTCGACTTGCGATGCGCACGAGATGCTCCCTCAGCCGCCAAGCATAAGCTGTCGCGGACAGTCGCTCGAAATCACGCTCGGTCCATGTTCGTTGCCAGTCTTCGACCGCACCCCAAATCCCGGCCACTCTTTGGCATGAGGCTTTGACCCCGCCGCACCACCTGACCACGCGGTCTCCCAGCGAAACTCGTTCGTTGGGAGACCTTAGGTCCTGATCACCGGCACACTCGCAAACCCACGCGGAACGAGACCCAACCGGCGGCAGGCCGAAAGTAATCCGGCTCCCTCTAAGATATGACATCTTCTCCCTGAGATGCTGCCAAGCGCAGCTCAGTCCGCCCGGCTGAAAATGTGGGTGCGTGCCGAGAATGAAAAGGACCGGGTCTTAAACGAGGAACTCGAAGCGCCGTAGCAACCGAAGAAACCGCGGGTCGCGCCGAAGCGCCTTCAAATCGGGGTCTTTCCGTAACCGACGGCCGAACCGGTAACCAAGCTCAAGCGAGCGCTGAAGCGAGGAGAAGGCGGGCTCGATCATCCCCAGGACGGAGTAAGTGCAAGCTAGGTTGTACCAGGCGATCGCGTTGTCCGGAATCAGGCGGACCAGACGGCGGTCAAGTTGCAAGGCCCGCGCATATTCTCCCCGGGCCGCGAGATTGTTGGCCTGAACCCGGATGGCATCGACGAAAAAAGGGTCCCGCTCCAGCACCCGCTCGAGAAACTCGATCTCGAAATCGCGCTGAGTTTGCTCCCGCTGGCGTCGCGTGGAGATCTCGGGAAAAGGACGTTCCGAGGAAGAATCACCAGTCCAATCAAATGTTGATCCCATCTATGCGTGCTCCCTCCCGGTCGGCAAACGTCACTCCGGCTCGTACGGAAAAAGCCGTGCGTGGTGGTTGCTTCGGCAATGTCTTCAAATAGTTTGGACGAGGGTCGCGCGCCAAAAAGCAGGGCGTGCTCTGGCTCCGGCGGCAGACTCGTCTCTATTGAAATTCCATTTTAGCTTATCCGGGACCGACAAGCCAGCATACAGGTACGACGATCCGGACACACCGACGCCCTCACGTTGCGTTTCCGAGACGAGCCAAAGAGTCCACTCGAAATGCCGGGCGCAGCAAAACGGGCAGGCTCCATGAGGCCATGAGAGCCTGCCCGCAAGCTTCAGATGTCGCAGCGATGCCCTCGATCCGACGGCGGCCCCAGGCTAGCGGGGCATCATCTGGAGCCCGCCGCGGCCTGTAAAAGCCGCTCAGTCGATCTCTTCTTCCTCGTCTTCCTCGATTTCATCGTCGTCAAAGTCGTCGTCGTCGAAATCGTCATCTTCATCCTCATCAATGTCGATGTCGTCGATTTCGTCATCGATTTCATCGTCAATCTCATCGTCTTCGTCGTCTTCAAACTCGTCGTCAAGCTCCTCTTCTTCTTCGTCGAGGTCGTCAAACTCTTCATCTTCTCCTTCTTCGTCAATTGCCTCCTCTTCGAACTCAGGCTCTTCCTCACCTGGGTGACGCGCAAGCGGAGCAGACGGCGAGGTCGACCAGTCGTCCCAGGGCGCAGTCGGGGACTCGGGGTCGTCAAGGATCGCGGGCAGAACGAAACGGTCAAGCATTGAACCAGTCCTCAAGCCAAGGGATGATCGGGGAAAGTCCCCCGAATCGAGTGCTCATGCGATGGCCAGTCCTCTCCTTGGAGATCGGGGATGATCCGAGGGCAGAGCCATACTCCTAGTCCGGTGACGCATCCTTGTCAAGTATAGAGATTTCGGGTCCGGCGGCGGGCCTGAATCGAAGGGCCCGGGCCATGCCCCTACGCGCCGTAGGTCGTGCCGGCGGTTCGCTTGTCCGATTGGTCGGCATCCCGGTGGTTCGACCTTGAAGCGCGTTATTGTCGGTTCCTTGCCTCAATCACAATCGGCCTTCAATTCCCTGGTGTAGAAACGCTAGATATTACTGTCATACGAAATGAATGATCTCTCCGGTTGCCACACGCCCAAATCATTGCATCCATCAGCTTGCCGGACCGTCGCGCACCCCTTCTCGGCAGGGCAGTAAAGCGGGGCTCCGCGGACGGTTGCGGATACAAAATTTCCAGCGATGATTGCTCGCTCGCATTCGTCCATCGCCGCGCTATGAGCGCGGTGACCACGTCGAACTTTCCCACGGCTCTAGTTTTGAAATGACGACACGTTTCGGAGAGGTTCAGGGTGGGCCGGTACGGGTGGCCCATCCTGACCTTCGATTGACGTCCCGGGGCCATTACCACGATGTCGGCCGCTTCTTGAACGTTTGTTGCCAAAGGTTTTTCGATAAAAACATGACAACCGGTCTGAAAGGCATCGATCGCCGGCCGGTAGTGTCCGAAGTGGGGCGTGAAGATGAACGGGTCGTTGGGGCCAAACGTGAGATGACCGCTTAGGACGCTGGGCTTTTCGCTTACTGGAGTGGGTCTGATTCCATCGGCCAGCGACTCGGCGCAGCCGCGATCGGGACCAGCGCATCCGGCGAATCCGACCTTAACCAGCACCTGCAGCCGATCGACGTGGAGCCGCCTTGCCCTGCCGCACCCGGCCATTCCGATCCGCAGCCTCGCCGATCCCGTCATCCGCCCCGCCTTGAAGCACCCTGTGGCCGACGCCATCGACTGGGCTTGCTTCCCCGTTCCGAAAGTCCCGATTGGCGCTCCTGAACCGCGCTTCATACCAGCAATATGTCCGGCTCACGTCAAGAGTTTATACGCGTGTGTCAAGGACCGAATTTGATTTCTTGGGATATGTCTCGGTTCCCGACCGCAGGCTCCGGGTCTGCGAGTCTTTTGAAGATCTCCGGGACGAGCTTTCGAGCCCGCCGGGAATCTTCACAGATCGGCCCCGATCGGACCCTCAAGCTGTGCCTTGACGCGAACCTCCGGCGGGGTTTATCGTGTCCGTTAATTAATTGATGGTGGCTGTGGCCTAGCGGTTAAGGCACCAGATTGTGGATCTGGAAATCGCGGGTTCGAATCCCGTCAGCCACCCT
>JBKQMU010000184.1:0-4612 GCA_052146555.1 Isosphaeraceae bacterium | reverse complement strand
TTCCATGTCACGTGAATATTGCATGTTCGTGCTCGAGGGAGGCAGCGGCACCACTCCCTATTGCACCCCGGTTGCACCGGCAGCCTCGGCCAACATCTGGACGACGGCAGCCACCACGGGAATTCCCAGCACTGCTTCGGGAGCAAATAATTACGCTGGGTTCTACGCTCGGCTCGACGGCGGCGATTCGTTCACGATGCGGCCTCGGCCCGTTCCAGTGACGGTACCCTACGGCGGCGGTTTCGCGATCCCCGCTTTCACGGTCTCCGACAAGCAGATGTTGGAAGGTACCTACAAGACCAAGCTTTATGCGGGTGCCTTCACGCAGATGCTTCTGCAACTCTCGTGTCAGCAGGTCAATTCGCTCGGCTATGTTGGCGTCAGCGGCGCTAGCGCGGGTTGGCAGTATGGGCCGGCCGCCGGATCGGCCGGGAACCAGTGCGGAAACCTGCCGAGCGTTTCGATTTTCCACGCGATTCAGCGATCAGATGGAACTTACAAGCATCGGCTCTACTACGGTGTGCGAGTGACGTCTTGGAATTTCACGCTCTCCGAAAACAGTACGATCGGGGACCTCACGCTTCAGCTCACCGGGGCCTATGCCGCCGGTAACCCGTTCACCTATCTGAACTCGGTCGACCCTACTGCCCAGACCTATGCGGTTCCCGCGACCGTCCCGGTCTTCAACACGACCACGACGCCGTCGACCTGGTGCGCTCCCTCGACGCAGAACTATCCCGTCAACCCGTGGATCTTCCTCAATACTTGCAGCACGGGTGGTAGCGGGGCCGCTGGATCGGTGACGATCGGTACCGGGTCCGGAACCGCACGGACCACGTTCGACTCCCTTTCCATGACTTGCACTAATCAGCTCATGACACGTTTCTGGGCTAACCGATATGTCACGTTTTCGCAGTTCGTTGGTCGTAACCTCACGGTCTCGCTGAACAGCTTCTATGTGAGCACTCCTGACGATCGGACAGTGTACGAATCGTTGAGTCCGCAACTCGCGACGATTGTGTTGGGCGATGGAACGCATAGCATCACGTTCACAATGAACACCAATAACATCGCCACGACGTTAGAGGATCATCTTCCACTCGCAGACATCTACACCCAGACGATGACTCTGACTTCGCAGTTCGACCCGGCTTACAATCAGACCGACGTGAACCTGGCGGCCGACTTCCAGCTAACATTCGCTGAATAATGAGTAACCCCGTCCAAAGATACTGGGACCGTCGGAGTCGCGGGAATCCGTATGTCCCTGGCGACCTGGTCGAAACGCCATATTCGCGTGAACAAGTCATGGTCCTTAAGGTCGATGATCATGCGGTGTGGGTGAAAATCGGACACCTCGAGAAATGTCGTGTTCTTCTGGACCTAGTAGGCTTTAGATGAAAATCGAAGTTGTAAGCGTTTGCCTGAACTACGCCGACTTCCTGGAGCAGACCATCCGGGTGAACCAGTCGCTCTTCGATGACTGGGTGGTCGTCACGTCGCAGGCGGATGCGGCCACGATCGCGGTCTGTCAACGGTACGGCGTGCGCACGGCCTTTTGTCCGTACTTCCAAAGGAACGAGTCGTTCGCCAAGGCACTGGCCATCAACATCGGCTTGGCTCATCTGAAGCTCGAGGACTGGGTCTTGCACCTGGACGCCGATACCGCGCTGCCCCGGAATGCGCGCAAGCACCTGGCGAACGTGAATCTCGACCCCTCGTGTATCTACGGGATCGATCGGGTCGACTGCCCATCGTTCGCCGCCTGGCAGAGCTATCTGATCGATCCGAACCTCTACGAGAAGCACTATTTCTACCATCAACCGCGCGATTGGCCTGTCGGTTCCAGGGTCGGCCACTTCGACTATGGCGGTTACGCCCCGATCGGGTTCTTCCAGCTCTGGAATCGGGCCAGCGGGATCACGCGCTACCCCAGCGTGCAGGGATGGGACGCCGAGCACACCGACATGTTGCACGCGCTGCAGTGGCCCCGTTCGAAGCGCGTGCTCATCCCCGAGATCACGGCGATCCACCTGAGCACGGGCGGCAAGGACTGGGGCGTGAACTGGCACGGGCGGAAGTCGCCGCGGTTCGAGGCGGCCCAGGTAGAATGCCCCCGTCCGCATCCACCGCATCCTGATCCACCGCATCCGCACCCACCATGCCCAGGGCCTGAGCCATACAAGCCATGAGCGACTCGACACAGATCGGGTACAGGCTGCGCATCCAGCCGTCGGACCTCTCGACCTATCCTGACCGGGCAAAGCGCGTCTGGTTCGATCTCGTGGTGAAGTACGGGCTGCTCGCCAAGGACAAGGACCTGGCCAAAGGCATCGGCGCTGATGGCAAGCCGATGAAGGCTCTGCGTCCGAAGACGATCAAATACCGCAAGTCAGAGGTCGGGCCCGTTACGAAGACAGCACCGCCGCTCATCCCGGCCCTGGAGTTATCGCGAGTCCGTTCTCTTCTAACCGGCCGGGCTCATAGCGGATCGGCGGAGTTCTGGTGGAAGTTTGACTCAGTCAGCGGCGACAGCTTCGCGGTCCTTCTCCGTTACCAGCGCGATGAGTATGGGCGCGATGTGTTCGGTCTGAGTCCTCGGGGAACCGCCTGGACTCTTGCCCGGGCCACGAAGGACTGGGAAGCGTGGAAAGCATCGCCCGAGGCCGGTCGCCTCACAGCGGGACGACCAGGCATTCCGGCGGCACGGCAAGTGCGCAAGCCGATTCCCGAAGTTGCGGTCAGGCAGAACCTCGAGAAGTCAGAGCTGTTCCCCGGGGCACGCTCCATAATTGAGAAAGCGATCGCGGAAGGGAGGTTCCCCGGATTCCGTCGGCTGAATGCGCGGGGCGAACAATGGATGCCGCAACGGGGGCTCGGTCCAGGATTTCAAGGGCAGCCTAAGCCAAAACCCAAGCCGAAGCCGAAACCGAAACCTGCGCCCACGCCGGCACCAATCCCCAATCCGAAGCCCTACGACTTCGAAGTATCAGGGACCGTCTCGCCCGATGTGCTGATGCGGCATGAGAAGACCATCAGGGAAATTCCAGAACCAGTTCTCAATACCTTGAAGGCCAATGGAATCAAGTTCGCCTACGCAGAGAAGTTGGTTGATCGCTATCCAGAACTCGCGACCAAACAACCGTCAGGATGGCCCGCAGGTTACACGTGGGAACAAGCAGAAGGACTTTTTCGACCCTATGAGAAAGAGATTTTCGTCAGCCGAACGAGCAAGAGCAGTTTTGGAAGTTACTTTGTCTCTTCCAGGCAACGGGGAGTTCTCTTCCATGAAACCGGGCACGGGTTAGACCATGCCCTGAATTACATCTCGCGCGGGCAAGAATGGCAGGATGCTCACGCCATGGATGTCTCGCGACTGACCTATTTTCAAATGCAGGAGGTCGCTTACGAGCTTCAACCCGGGTATCGTGGTTGGGAAGAAACCTTCGCTGAGTTATTCGCTCTCGAGCTTGGCGAGGGCTCCGCAATGAAAGACATCAGAAGCTATTTCCCAAACTGTGTGAATTTGCTGCGAACGATTATTAAGGACCTCAAGTGAAAATCTTCACCGTCAAATTCACCGATTCCGTCCAGGTGCGAGCACGAGCCGAAAGCAACAAAGCGATCGGCGACCTGGTCCAAATGCTCAAGACTGGTGATTCGTTCCTTGGCCACCCCTATGAATGGTGGGCCGCTCTCGATGATGGAGAGCATGAAATCTACCCCGCCTGATCCTCTTCTCTCGCCACTCTCAACTCGTCACTCGCCATTGCTCCGATCATGATCACCATTGACCTATCTGAAGCCATCCGCGGCTGCGAGCGAATCCAGCGTCGGCTTTCTGAGATCGCGCATGTAATGGACCACGCGGGCGATCTGATGAAGCACTGGGAGAGGCTCATGGAAGAGGGGAACCGCCGTGGGGTTCTCGTTGACAAGACGGATAAGGACGGAGTTCCCCTTTTGGCTGTGACATATCGGCCCAGCGCGGCTCAGAAGCGGGCGATCTATGCGGGAACGGCCAAGCCGATCCGCCCGACTTTAGCACAACGGTTGGGCCAGCGTCCTCGCGAGAAACGCGGCAAATTCTTCGGCATCGGCGATCACATGTCCGGGACCAATAACAATCTCACCTCGAGCGAGTATCGAAAGCTCGATGGTCCGCCCCTGGCACCGAGGCGGCAGTTCTCGAGGGTGATCACGAACTTCGAGACGACGTCGTTCCAGCCGGAAGAGCATGGATACTGGCTGGTCACTGGCCAATGGAAAGAGGTAGTCAACAGGAGCGGAAACACGTTTCTCCACTACCTCTTTGACGGTGGTCCCCCGCAGCCAGGTCCGCGTGACCTGCGAGGCGTGCGGCCCGTCGATTTAGCGAAGATGAAAGCCACGATTCTGCCCTGGGCGAAGCGGACAATCCGTGAGATCTGGCAGGAGGCAACCTGATGGCCGACATAGAGAACGAAGAATCCCTCCTGCTAGCCTTTAAGGAGAGCGGTGTTGAATTTGTCGAGGATGCCGGCAGGGCAGTCGGCAAGCTGGGCGACCAGTTTAAGGATGTCGACAAGACGGCGAAGCAGGCCGCCGATGTGCTCAAAGAAACGAGCAACGT
>JBKQMU010000183.1:0-11235 GCA_052146555.1 Isosphaeraceae bacterium | reverse complement strand
GCGACTGCCCTCTGGCAGAACCCGGCCAGTCGGTTAAGATAACAGCGTGAGTCGATAGAGGCCGCTGGCTGGCCAGTCGGCGTAGCGCGAAGGTGGAAAGTCACGCGACAGGCCAGTGTCCTTGTTGCGGCCCCATACTCCAGAGTCCATTTAGGCCTAGACGAAGCGATCATGGCGAATCCGACGATTGCCCGACCGGAGTGGAGCGTTCTGATCGATCCGGTCCTTCAGAAAGAGCTCGAGCAGTACGTTCTGGTGACTTCCTGGGACAAGCTGCTGGGGATGGTCGATACCGTGTACAACTGGAGCCGGCGGTCCAGCCTCTGGCCGTTGGGGTTTGGGCTGGCCTGCTGCGCGATCGAGATGATCTGCACCGCCTCGAGCCGGTTCGACATCGCTCGGTTCGGGGCCGAGGTCTTCCGCGGATCTCCCCGTCAAGCTGACCTGATGATCGTCTCGGGCACCGTCACCAAGACGATGATGCCCATGATCGCCCGGCTTTACGACCAGATGCCCGAGCCCAAATACGTCATCTCGATGGGGGCGTGCGCCAGCGGCGGCGGCCCGTTCAAGGAGGGTTACAACGTCGTCTCCGGGATCGACAAATACCTTCCGGTCGACGTCTACATTCCCGGCTGTCCGCCCACGCCGCAAGCACTCATCAACGGCGTGATCATGCTTCAGAAGAAGATCGACGGCGAGCGCGTCCAGATCCCCCTGCTGGGCAAGAAGGGAAGTGCGCCCTGGTATGGAGCCGACGTCGAGCGTGACATTCCAATCCCCGTGCTGGGCCCGGACTTGATCGACCTCCGGACCGTCGAGCTGTCGGCCGAGCGGACGGCGCAGGGCCTGGTGGAGGCACACGAGGCCGATCTGCCCAAGCCGCCCAAGATTCCCGCGCCCCTGCCCGAGCCGATCGCCGAATCGCCCGACGGTTCCGGCAACGGCGCCGTGGGCACCTCGGGCACCGCCAAACCACCCAGCAAGCTCGACATGATCCGCTCGCGGGCCCGCGGTGACGGCTCGTCCCAGGCTTCCTCCACGCCCGAGCCCGCTCCGGCCCCCGCGCCCACCGCCAAGGCTGGCAAGAAGGCCAAGAAAGCGGTGGCCCGGCCCAGCCTCGTCTGGCTGGGAGAGGCGGCCTTGGTAGAGCTCGCGGCCCGATTGAACGCCGAATTCGGCCCGGAAACCGCGACGATCGTCCAGGCGGGCCTGCTGATTCCCGCGCCCAAGCTCGTCGACGTCGCCCTCTACCTGCGCGATCGCAATGCGATCCGCTATGACTATCTGGCTAGTCTTCAGAGCGTCCACTACGAAGACTGCATCGAAGTCAATTATCAGCTTGATAGCACGACCCAGCCGGGCACCTTGATCGAGCTTCGGGTCCGCACCGACGAGGCCGAGGGTAAGGGCGAGGTTCCCTCGCTCTACTCCGTCTACAAGGGGGCCGACTTTCAGGAGCGCGAAGTCTACGACATGATGGGGGTGCGGTTCACCGGCCATCCCGAACTCAAGCGGATCTTGATGTGGGACGGCTACGCCTACTTCCCCCTCCGCAAAGATTTTCTGGAGCCCTATTACGAAGCTCCGAGCAAAGTCTTTCCCAGCCGCGTCGAAGAAGGCTTTGGCCAGCATTTCCGGGCCGAAGAAGTCAGCCCGCACGGGACGAATCTCAAGGTGCCGCGCGATTTTAACGACTGGGCCAGCCTCTCCAGCGGCTCGGACCCCAAGGGCAAGCCGCTCTTGCCCTCCGGGGTCGACGTGCAAGAGCTGGGTACCGACCAGTTCTTACTCAGCATGGGTCCGCAGCACCCCAGTACCCACGGGGTTTTTCGCATCAACTTGCGCGTCGACGGCGAGACGATCGTCGGGCTCAAGCCGGTCATGGGCTACATGCACCGCAATCACGAGAAGATCGGCGAGCGGAACACGTTTCTCATGAATTTTCCGTTTACCGACCGCCTCGACTACCTGACGAGCATGGGCAACAACTTCGGCTACGCCCTGGCCGTCGAGCAGCTCATGGGCGAGGATTCCAAGCCCCCCGAGCGGGCTGAGTACATCCGCGTGATCATGGCCGAGCTGACCCGGATTGCCAGCCACATGTGGTCGATCGGCTTCTTGCTCAACGACCTGGGGGCATTCTTCACCCCGGCCCTGTATTGCATCGAGGAGCGCGAGCTGATCCTCGACCTCTTCGAGTGGGCGGCAGGCAGCCGGATGATGTGCAACTACTTCCGCTTCGGCGGTGTCGCCTTCGAGCTGCCCAAGGGCTGGATCGAGCGCTGTCGCGGGATCGTCAACGACCGCGTCGACCGCAAGATCGACGAATTGGATCGGTATCTCTCAGAAAACGAGATCGTCCTGGACCGGTGCAAGGGCGTTGGCGTACTCAAGCCCCAGCAGGCGATTGATTTCTCGACCGCCGGACCGGTGCTCCGCGCCTCGAACGTCGCCTACGACATTCGCCGCGCGGCCCCGTACAGCATTTACGATCGGTTCGATTTCAACGTCATCACCGGGCCAAACGGCGATCTCTACGACCGGTACTACGTCAGGCTGATCGAGATGCGGGAAAGCGCCCGGATTCTCAAGCAGGCCGTGCGCGATATTCCGGAGGGACCGATCCTGGCGGGCAAGAAGAGCTACCAGATCAAGGTCCCCGCGGGCGAGGCTTATTCGCGGGTCGAAAACCCCAAGGGGGAACTGGGCTATTACGTGGTGGCCGACGGGTCGGGCTCGGCCTATCGCTACCATGTCCGCAGCCCCAGCTTCATTAACCTCACCGCGCTTGAACAGATGTGCTTGGGCCATACGGTGGCCGACGTGGTGGGCATCCTCGGCAGCCTCGATATCGTGCTGGGCGAGGTCGATCGCTAAGATGGCTCCCAGGGTAAGGTCTCCGCGGGCCCAGTCCCGCTGGACGCATTCCGGCCGCCGGTGGGCGGCCACTTTCTCACAGGGCGTTTTTCCATGGCAATCGGTCAAGGCGTCATCCGCGGTCACCTCATCACCCTGCGGCGGTTCTTGTTGACCTTCTTGAAAGATTTTCAGGGAGGCAAGGGACTGAAGCGCCGCGGCGGTGGGCATCTCTTGGTCGACCTCTTCCGCAAACCAGGGCGTGGCAGCGAACCCACTATCCTTCAGGACTTCAAGACCGAGGGGCTCTTCACGGTCGAATACCCCGACGAGCGCCTGCCGGTTTACGAGCGATTTCGCGTCCTGCCGGTTCTTGTTTACGACACTGAGGATGGCAACGTCCGCTGCACTTGCTGCAACATCTGCGCCAAGGTCTGCCCGCCCCAGTGCATCTGGATGAGCCAGGCCAAAAGTCCCAAGGGGACCGTCGTCCCGCTCCCCGAGGATTACTACATCGACATGGATGTTTGTATGAACTGTGGACTGTGTACCGAGTACTGTCCGTTCGACGCGATCAAGATGGACCAGAACTTCGAGCTGTCCAACTACGAGCGGCACCAGTCGCACATCTACAGCATGCAGGACCTGCTGGTTTCGAGCGAGTTCTACGCCAAGACCCATCCGGAGGCCTGGAATAGTCCGGAGGAAGTGGCCGAGCGAGCCAAGGTCGCCAAGAAGAAAGACCAGCGGCTCCAGAAGGCGCTCTCCGGTGGCAAGGCTGCGGTGCCGGCCCCGGCCAAGCCCGCCGCTCAACCCGCCTCTGCGAACGCGTGAGCGGCACGGCCCGCCTCCTCCTGGGCGGGCGCTTGCCTGTCGATTAAGAACCGTGTGGAACTCAGCAGCCCCATTCGAGCCGTGATCCCATCTGTGAGCGGCGGGTGCCACTCCCGCGTGAGCGTGCTCTGCTGACTGTCGTATGGGCTAGGGGACACGCTTGCGAAGAAGCAAGCGTGGCACCCAGAATTTCCCTGGCCACTCAAGGTTCAGCCGCCCAACGGCAACGGCGTAGCTCCTAAGCTACTGCCGTTTCGAAGAAACCCAACAATTTGGTCTGCCCCTACGCCGTGAGGTGAACACCGACGTTGCGGATCAAACCGATTGCCATGTCGTAAAATGATACTAACGGCATGCGTTGGGTCCATAAGCGACCGGGACGGCTGGTCCAGGTTCGATATGCGCGCCAAGCTGATGGACCGATCGCCTGGGCTCGAGCAGACACCCGACAATGTCCCATAGTGTCCCACTCTTGGCGAAAATTTTTCCGGTGAACGAGAGAACACGCCTTGTGGCCCGTACCACTCTCAGAATGTCTTCGTGATCGTTGGCCGCAACGCGCAGCCGAAACGCGCTAACTCGCTGCGATTGCTCCACACGGGTGCGTCTCACCCTTGAGCTGGCCGCAGCAACGATACGACCGGAAGCGACACTGCGACCGTCAAAGTCGCGCCAGCCGATACGCCCCGCAGAAGCGTTGCAGTCGCTTCGTCATCTCCTTGTAGAACCATCGATACCATCTAGGTTTGTCGTCAAGTCGATCGTTTTGCGGCGTCGATCTTCTTGGGTGGAAGACTGTCCTCGCGGAGGCAGGAAGTCTCCGTGATCGGGGCGGGGCAAGGAGGCCCGGATGAAGTGGATCGACAGAATCGCCGCGGCGGTGCTCTGCGCCATGGCGTTAATTGCGATCGCGCTGGGGACGAGCATCGCCGGGCAGGCCCAGGAAACCGCGGCCGAGCGGAGGCGGGATCGCTTGCCCGACGCCCTGCCGCCGCGCCGAACGCGAGACCGGCAGGCGGACCAGAAACCAAGCAGTTTCCAGATCACGCTCCCCACTCCGGTGTCTCCCCCCTCGATCTTGCACCCCGAGGTTCAGCCGATCGATCTGGACACGGCTTTGCGTCTGGCCGGCGTCCAGAACCCGGAGTTCAACCTGGCTCGCCAGCGCGTGCTCGAAGCGGTCGCCATGCGGCAATTTGCCGCTGCCCAGTTCTTGCCGTCGATCAATCCGGGCATGAACTACGATTCGCACACGGGAAATCTGCAACAGTCCAATGGCAACATCTTATCGCTGCAGCGCAGCGCTCTTTACGTCGGGGCCGGCTCCAATGCGGTGGCTGCGGGCACGGTCAACATTCCGGGCGTCTTTCTGGGCGGCAACGCGGACGTGATGATCTTCACCTACCTGGAGAGCCGCCAGTTCGTCCGTCAGCGCGAGTTCGAAACCGTTGCGGTTCGCAACCAGGTGTTCTTGAGAGTCGCGCTGGCCTATAGCGAGCTCTTACGCGCAGAAGCCAGGCGCGCCGTGACCTTGCAGGCCTTGGATGAGGTCCGGACGATCGCCCGCCTGACGGCCGCGTATGCCGAGACCGGCCAGGGACGATTGGCCGACGCCAACCGAGCCGCGACCGAGCGGCAACGACGCGAAGCGCTTCTGAAACAGGTCGAGGCGGAAATCTTGACCGCCTCGGCCCGGCTCTGCCAACTCCTCAACCTGGACCCATCGATCCGCCTCCATCCGACCGACGCCTACGCCGTTCCTCACCCGCTTGTTCCCGACCCGATTCCCGTTGCTGAGCTGCTGGCCCTTGGCCTTTTGCGCCGGCCCGAGCTGGCAGCTCAGCGGGCCTCGATCATCCAGGCCTTACTCGCTCTCGACGGGGCCAAGGCACTGCCGTTTTCACCCACCTTTTACATCGGCTACAGTGCCGGCGGCTTCGGCGGCGGTAGCAACCTGGTGCGACCGATCTTCGGTGCCTTCGGGGGCCGGACTGACTTCGACGCGATCGCCTACTGGACGCTTCAAAACCTGGGTGTCGGAAACGCCGCGCTCATACGGGGAGCCAACGCCAACCTTCAAATCAAGCGGTTCCAGGAGCTCGAGGTTCTCAACATGGTCCGGGAGCAGATTGCCGAGGCGTACGCCCGAACGCATGCGCGGTTCGCCCAGATCGCGACCAACGAATCGGCCATTCAATCAGGACTACTCTCGTTCAAGCAAGATCTCGATCGGATCCTGGCGCGGCAGAGAGATGTGCTGCCGATCGAGCTCCTGGACAGCTTTCGCCTGACGGCCGCCGCTCGCCTCGACTATGTCGATGCGATCGTCGACTACAATCGTGCCCAGTTCGAGCTGTACGTGGCTTTGGGCCAGCCTCCCGCCAACTCCCTGGCTCGCCCCGTTCCCACGTCCGGGGTTGCTCCCAGCGGGGTGAATCCTGACAACCCCCTGCGGCACTCTTCCTCTGGCGGTGAAATCCCAGCGCGGACCACGGCCGCCCTGCCCTCCGCAAGGTGAGACAGGAGCGACTCAGGATGAACTGGTTTCCGAAGTGGCTCTTCGCGACTGCCCTCGCGTGCTGCTCTGGGTGCGCGACCCGGCAGACCTTGTGGCGTGACGCGCATGGGCCCCGGTTGACGACTGCTCCGGCCGTGAAGCTGACTCCGGCCAGATCAGATCGAGATGCCAAGCTCCAGCGAACGATGGCGTCCTCCGAAGCGCAAGCCTCTTCCAGGGGGCCCGGCCGCGAAGGCGAGCGAGGCGTGCGCGAAGGCGAGCGAGGCAAACGTGAAGGCCAGCGAGGCAAACGTGAAGGCCAGCGCAAGGTCCGCGAAGACACGCGACGGGCGGACCTGCGTGCTCCCGTTCCGGTCCCGCCCGTGCTCCCACCACCGGCGTCGGAGTACCCCATCGATCTCTCCACGGCGTTAAGGCTAGCGGAGGTCGAGAATCCGACCATCGCGGCCGCACGTGCCGCCATTACGGAAGCTCTGGCCGCCCAGACCCAGGCGCGTGTTCTGCTTTTGCCATCCCTCAACGCGGGCACCAACTATCATCTGCATACCGGCAATCTGCAGCGATCCTCGGGCAAGATTCTCAACCTCACCGAGCAGTCACTCTATGTCGGCGGAGGAGCCAGAACAGTCGCGGCCGAGTCGATCGGAGTGCCGGCCGTCAACGTTTTCAGCACGCTGACGGAGGCCTGGTTCGAGCCTTTGGCCGCGCACCAGCGAGTCATCGAAACGTCGTTTACGGCCCGAGCCACCTCCAATGACATCCTTTTGGACGTCGCCCTCTTGCACCTGGAGCTCTTGGGCAGTCAGTCGATCCTGGAGGCGCAGCGGCTCACGGAAACGCAGGTCTACCAGGTCGCGGTCATGACGAGCGATTTTGCGATCGCAGGCGAGCGGCGCACGTCCGACGCCAACCGCGCGCAGGCCGAATGGAAATTGCACCGGTCCGCTGTGATCGGCGCTGAGGAATCGGTGGCTGTCGCCGCGGCCCGGCTCGCCAACCGGCTCAATCTCGACCCTGCCGTCCGGCTTCGCACCTTGGGAGGGCCGCTCGTTCCGATCAACCTGATTGCCCTAGATACGCCGGTCTCCGACCTGCTGCAATATGCCCTTCGCCGCCGGCCCGAGCTGGCCGCGCGTGCGGCCGACATTGAGCGAGCGGAGTTCAAACACAAGGAAGAGCTCGCCCGTCCCTTGCTTCCCACGATCTGGCTCGGCTACAGCGGAGGCGTCTTCGGCGGCGGCAGTAACGTCGTCCCCCCGACGATGGCGCACTTCGGGGGCCGCACGGATTTCGACGTTCGCGTCTACTGGACCCTTATGAACCTGGGCGCAGGCAATCTCACGCTCCAGAAGCGACGCCAAGCGGAAGTCGCCGAGGCGGAAGCCCGCCGCGCTCGGGTCGTTAATCAAGTGCGCGAGCAGATCAGCTCGGCCCGCGCTGTGGCTCTGGCCGCTCGCGACGAGATCGAGATCGCCCGCAGCGAGCTGAGATCGGCCGAAAACGGCTTCCGCGAGGACCTCCTGCGCAGCCGTCAGAACATGGGACGGCCGATTGAGGTCCTGAACAGCCTGAACTTGCTGGGAGGCGCCCGCGTCAACCTGATAAACGCCCTGCTGCGGTACGATCAGGCCCAGTTTCGCCTTTTCGTTGCCCTGGGCTCGCCGCCGCCACTGCTGGAGCCACCACAGGACCTACCTCCTCCCCCGGTCACAACGCCGTTGCGAGGGCTCCTGCCCGTCCAGGGACATCCACTGAAGCTCGGTTTTGAGTGACACGGAGAGCCGAGCGGTGTTACTTGGGCACGCCCTTGCCGGTCGCGTAGGGGATCCAGAAAATCGGGAAGTCGATGATCAGGTGTTGACCGAACGGGTCGAGGATCAGGAAATCGTTGTTGTTGATCCCCTGAGTATTCGTGGTCGTGATCGAGAAATTTCCACTCGCGTCTGTCGCGTGGGCCGGGCCAGTGAACTTGTACGCCTGCGTACCTCCAGGCAGCCTCGAGGTTTGGTTGTCCTCGATGACGAGGCTTCCAGGTGTGGTGTGGCCCAGGATCGTGACCGTTTTCTGAAAGGTCGCCGCCCCGGAGACCGACGGTCCCGAGTAATGGATTTGGTCCTGGGGCGCGAGAATCAAGCGGACAGCAAGCGGCCGCTTGGGAGTCAGCGGTGTCATGTTATGGAGCAGAACTTTCGCGTCGTAGAGGTTGATAATCCCATTGTGGTTGAAGTCCGCGGCGGGATTGTAATTGGGCTCGCCGATGAGAGCCATGTAGGAAGCAGCAAACGCCTGTAGATCTGCCAGGTCCACCTTGCCGTCGCCATTGACGTCGCCCAGCAGGGTGGTCTGCGACTGATAAGCCCCAGTGGTTTGATTGCGGCCGGTCACGTCGGTGGAAAGCTGGCCGGCACGGGGGTTCTTGACAAACGCGACGGTCTCGCTCGAGAGGCCCGGGCGGAACACCCTACCGTGCTTGATTGGCAGCGCCGCTCCTGTAGCCCCGGCTGCGCCTGCGATCTTGGGCGCAAGTGGACTCCCTGAGCTGGGCTGAACGAATAACCCGAAGAGCGTGGAATGCTTCCGTGGCGTGATGTTCTCGGGTGCCACTTGCACCGAGGTCCGGCTCACTTGATCGGGCCTGGTCACGACGCCCGCGCTCATCCCGATCACATTCGCTGGCATCCCAGCGCTCAGGACGAGCCGCCTCTCGAGACCTTCGAAAACTGGGCGATGAAGCCACTTCCGATGCTCTGGCACGGTAGGCCCTCCCTGGCCGCGACCGAACTTTCGGCTTGCAACATCAATAGATTGGATCGGTCGTGTCAGCCGTGCAGTCGACTCTGTGCCCTGCGCCAGGCTGTCCGAAAGCCGACTATTCCGCAGAAGCTGTCTTTTCGGCAGCCGCGGTCGGCTCAAACTTAGGCTTGACTTCGAGCCCCTCCGTGATTGCAGGAGTGATCTGGGCGACCAGTACATCGCTTTCGGTCAAGCCGCTCAGGATCTCAACCCGGACCCCATTATCTTTCCCAACGCGTACGCGCAACTTCTTGACCTTCCCGTCGCGGACCGCGAATACAGTCCCTTCGCCCTTGCCGTTCTGCTCGATCAAGCAGGTTGAAGGGATCGTCAGATTCTTCGAGGGGGGTTCGACTTCGATGATGCCCCGGCCCCACATGCCGTCACGAAGGATACCGTCGGGATTGGGTAAGTCGACCTCCACGCGCATGGTCCGATTCTTCAGGTCCTCGGAATCGGCCATCCGGCTGACCACCCCTTTGAAAGTCCGGCCCTTGATAGCGTCGACCTTCACGGTGGCGGGATCGCCCGGGTTGCAGTACGCCACATCCTTGTCAGGAATTTCGATGATCGTTCGCATGCAATCATTGCAGGCTACCATTAGCAGGGGCTCGGAAATGCCGTCCGCGGCCGAGCGGATGAAGGCGCCGCGGTGCACGCCTTCACCCCGGAAAGTGATCACGCCATCGAATGGAGCCTCGATCCGCGTGTAGCTCTGCATCACCTGGGCGTTGTTCAAGGTGGCATCCGCAATGGCGATCTCCGCCTTGGCTGTGACTAGGTCGGCCTCGGCCAGATCGACGGCCGCCTTGGCCTCGACCAAGAGTGCATCGGCCGTTAGTATTCCCGACTGCGCGGCATGTTCGGAAGCGATCGAGGCCATGTACTGGTCTTCATCCTCATCCACCAGCCGCGGCTCGACGGCGTTGCGACTTGCCAGCTCGGTGATCCGGTCCAGAGCCTTCTTGCGATAGGTGCGTCGGGCCACAGCTTCCTCGAGCTTCGATGCAGCCTCTTTTTGCTTGGCCTCGGCGGCTTTCACACCCGCCTCTGCCGTCTTGATCCGGGCCTCGGCTTGATGGGCCATCGCCTGCGTATGCTGCAAGCTTGCCTGCGCCCGGAGCACGGCGACATCCAGCTCGGGAACATAGATCTGGGCCAGCATTTGCCCCTTCTTGACACGGTCGCCGCGATCGACCGTCAGTTCTTTGAGATAGCCGGATACCTTGGCGTGAAGCAGCGCAAATTCCTTGGCGCGGATCGTCCCGGGCATGTCCACGATTCTTGCCATCCCTCCTCTCGAGGGATGGATAACCTCCACCGTCTGCACATGCGAGCGCTCTTGGGGCGGCTTTGGCGCGGCGGGCACGTCGCGATTGGACTTACCTTGCCCCCGGCGCGACCAGTAAAGGGCCCCTCCGCCTCCGATCGCGACCAGCAGCGCGGCCACGAGAAGCCACCGAAACCTTGCCAATATCGGGCCTTGCGTCGGCTTCGGCGGAGCCGCCTGAGGCCTGTCGGCGGACGCTGCTTCCATGATCGATGCCTCGGCCATCGACGGTGTCCTCTGGGAGGTCTGGAAAGGGAGCAGTACCACATCGCGTGGAGATGACTGAAGCGTCAACGAGCCCTAACGGTCCCGTTCATGCTGGCTCCTCCCGCTGTTCTCCAGACCCATCGTAATGCGCCTCATTCTTGGCGCGATATGGGCAGGAGACAAGAAAAACATCGAGCCTTAAGAAATCTAACCCTCGTCGCGCGCTGTCGGCAAAGGACAACGTGCACGCTGGATGTTCAGAGTCAGCCCGGCACCTTGCCACTTGGCGGTAGTTTCATGAACGATTATTCAATATATTCGAGAGCGGGGAACGAACGCTTGGCCGGGGCAGTCAGCTTCTTACGCGAGCGATCCCCGAAAGCATCCGCAGGCGGTTCGCTCGGCGCGGCGCCCTTGATGATCCGATTCTCGTGAGGGAGTCCCTCCCATGATCGACGGTGAACCTGTCTTTCAGTTCCTCAGCCTCAAGGAAGTCGATGGGGTCGCCGTGATCACCTTGCTTGAAAGCGCATCGATAATCGAAGGAGACAAGGTCGACGCTCTGACCAAGGAACTTTTTGATCTGCTCGAAGACAAACAATTCACGAATATCTTGCTCAACCTTTTCCACGCCAGCTACATGTCCAGCGCCATGCTTGCGCAGTTTGTCCGCCTGCACCGCAAGATGCAGAAC